>NZ_VWWM01000032.1:0-95929 GCF_011752945.1 Paraburkholderia sp. Cy-641 | reverse complement strand
CGCCGCAGCGATCACGCCCGCGCCCGCACCCGCGCGGCCCGCCGAGGCCGCCACCGAAGCGCCGGCGACACCCTCGCCCGCGATGCCCGCCACGAGCGCGCCGAAAAACGTCTCGCACATCGATTGCACGATTCCCAAACCCGATTATCCTGACGTTTCGAGGCGGCGCGGCGAGAACGGCACCGCGATCGTGCGCTTCGTCGTCGGGCTCACGGGCCGGATCGAAACCGCGCAGTTGCAAAGCAGCAGCGGCTCCGCGCGGCTCGACGAGGCCGCGCTCGCCGCCGTCCACGCGGGCGCGTGCCGGCCCTACCTCGAAAACGGCACGCCGCTGCGCGCCGCCTACTCGCAGTCGTTCGTGTTCGGGCTGAGCGAATGACCGATTAAGCACATGACGCCGTTGCCTCGAAGGACCACAGCCAGGGAGCCAGGAAAACCGCCATGCAACATTACGGACTCGCGAATGTCTGGGAAACCGGCGATCTCGTCACGCGCTTCATTCTGAGCGTGCTGGTCGTGATGTCGGTCATGTCGTGGACGGTCATCATCATGAAGCTGCTGCAGGTGCTGCGCATCCGGCGCATCACGCGGCAGAGCGACACGCGCTTCTGGAGCGCGGACCGCTTCGACGACGGCCTGCGCAGTCTCGGCGACCCCGAGGCGGACGCGCATGACAACCCACTGCTCGCGCTCGCGCTGGCGGGCCACGAGGCGGCCACGCATCATCGGCAGACGCAGCAGCATCTGCACGACCGTATCGACGTGTCCGACTGGATCACGCGCGGCCTGCAGGACACCATGGACGACACGGTCGCGCGCCTGCAAAGCGGCCTCGCGATCCTCGCCTCGATCGGCAGCACCGCGCCCTTTGTCGGACTGTTCGGCACGGTGTGGGGCATCTACCATGCACTGATCGTGATCGGCGAGACCGGGCAGACCTCGATCGATCACGTCGCGGGACCGGTCGGCGAATCGCTGATCATGACCGCGTTCGGGCTGTTCGTGGCGATTCCCGCCGTGCTCGGCTACAACGGGCTCAATCGCGCGAACCGCGCGATCGTCACGCGCCTGAAGCGTTTCGCGCACGGCCTGCACGCCTACTTCGTGACCGGCGCGCAATTGCCGTCGAGCGCGGGCCCGCCGATGCGCGTCGTGCCGCGCAACGGCGACGCGAGCCGCGACGGAGACCTCGAATGGCAATGAGCCCGTTCTCCGACGACGACGATCAAGGTCTGATGAACGAGATCAACATGACGCCGCTCGTCGACGTGATGCTCGTTCTACTGATTATTTTTCTGGTCACGATTCCGGCGATGCAGCATGCGGTCAGGATCGACCTGCCGCACGCGAGCAGCCAGCCCGAAGCGCTGAAGCCCGCGCACGTCGACGTCGCGGTGCAGGCGGACGGCTCGCTGCTGTGGGACGGCCAGCCCGTCACCGATGCCGGCCTGCGCGCGCGCATCGCCGAGGCCGCACAGGCGACGCCGCAGCCCGAGCTGCATTTGCGCGCCGATCGCAAGGTCGCGTACGAGCGCGTGGCCGAGGTGATGTCGGCCGCTCAGAGCGCCGGCTTGACGAAGCTCGGCTTCGTGACCGATCCGCAGCGGCGCAAATAGCGCGGACCCATACTTAAGGACCGGCTTATCGGCAGCGAAAGAATCTCTGAATTCAAATCGGCCGGCGGCTCCGCTATCGTGGTAGAGGTCCGAACAGGCATCACGATAGCGGAGCCGCGCGATGCAAGCCCTTATCTTCGACGTCGACGGCACGCTTGCCGACACCGAAACCGCTCATCTGCACGCATTCAATGCCGCGTTCGCGGAAGCGGGCCTCGACTGGTTCTGGGACGAGGCGCTCTATGCTCGCCTGCTCGAAGTGGCGGGCGGCAAGGAGCGTCTGCGGCATTACTGGCGCATGGTCGACGGCGCAGAAGCCGAGGGCGCGCAAGCCGCCCGGGTCGTCGACAAGCTGCACGCGCTCAAGACCTTCCACTACACCGAGCAGGTGCGCCGCCACGGCTTGCCGCTGCGCCCCGGCATCGCGCGCCTGCTCGACGAAGCCGCCGCGGCCGGCCTGCGCGTCGCGATCGCGACGACCACGACGCCGGCCAACCTCGACGCGCTGCTGCGGGGCCATTTCGGCGCGGCCTGGCGCACGCGCTTCGCGGCCATCGGCGACGGCGCGACCACGCCGGCGAAGAAGCCCGCGCCCGACGTCTATCGCTACGTGCTCGAACAGCTCGGTCTCGATCCCTCGGCTTGTCTCGCCGTCGAAGACTCCGGCAACGGTCTGCTCGCGGCGCGCGCCGCGCAGGTGCCGGTCGTCGTCACGCCGACCGCGTACACGGCGCACCACTCTTTCGACGGCGCGCTGGCCGTGCTGCCCCATCTCGGCGATGCGCGCCTGCCGCTCATCGAGCCGGTGCGCGGCGAACGGCATCGCTGGGTGGATCTGGAGACGCTGCGGCGCTGGCATGGCGACGCGCTGCGTCATGCCGCGCCGCATGCGCAGCCGGGCGCGAGCCCAACCAATGCGGGAACCCCATGACGATGAACAGCCATTGCAAAGCCCTGCTGTTCGACCTCGACGGCACGATGATCGACACCGCGCCGGACATCGTCGCCGCCGTCAACCGCATGCTCGACGAATTCGGTGCGGCGCCGCTGCCGTTCGACACAGTAACCTCGTTTATCGGCAATGGCGTGCGCAATCTCGTGCGCCGCTCGCTAGCCGCGGCGGGCCTCGACGAGCGCGTCGGCATCGACCGCGCGCAGCCGGTATTCGAGCGGCACTATGCCGCGACGAACGGACAGTTGGGACGCGTCTTTCCCGGCGTCATGACGGGGTTGCGCGAATTGCGCCAACACGGTTATCGCGCCGCCTGCGTGACCAACAAACCGCAGGCGCTCGCGGCGCCGCTGCTGGAAAAGAGCGGACTCGCCGCCTATCTGGACGTGCTGATCGCGGGCGATACGCTCGCGAGCATGAAACCGTCGCCGCAACCGCTTTGGCATGCATGCAGGCTGCTCGACGTCGATCCGCAACGTTGCGCGCTGGTCGGCGATTCTTCCGTCGATATCGCGGCGGCACGCGCGGCCGGGTTGCCGGTGTTTATCGTCAGCTACGGATATGGTTGGCGCGGCGGCAACCGCGAAAGCGGCGCGTTGCAAGGCGATGCGCTGATCGACTCGTTCGAGGCGTTGCCGGCGCTTCTCGCGCGGCGGCCGTTGACCGCTAACCATGCATAAGCACGCAAACAGCAGCACAAGCCCGATACGGTGGCTATTTTCCAGCGACTCGGCGAGTGCTTGCGGAGCAAGCGCGCCACGGCTTCAGACACTATCCGACGCCACCGGCAGCCCCTCGATCTTCCAGCGCAGCATGCCGCCCGCGAGATTCGCGACCTTGCCGAAACCGGCCTTGCTCAGCAACACGCTGGCCTGTGCCGAGCGAACGCCCGAGCGGCACACCGCCACGACCGGCCGCTCGCGATCGAGTTCGTCGAGCCGGCCCGTCAACTGGGACAGCGGCACGAGCTTCGCGCCCGGCAAATGCCCGAGACGATCGATGAATTCCGGCGCTTCGCGAACGTCGACAATCTGGAACGACGCGCCGTGTTCGAGCAGCGCCATCGGCTCGATTTCCCACACGCCGCTAAAGCGCAGCGTGAGCGGCGCCCAATCCGGCATTTCCGCCGCCATCGCCGCCGCGCCGTCCTGCGGTTTTCCGCAGCGCAGATTGGCGGGCACCGCCACGGCCATCAGCTTCGGATGCGGCAGATTCAGATTGTTCATATGACCGGTGAAGTCGCCGAGGTCCACGTCGCCACCGAGGCGCGGATTGAAGCGCCGCTCCTCGGCCACGCTCGTCACGGTAATGCCGCGATAGTCGTGCGCGGGATACAGCAGGCAATCGTCGGGCAGCGTCAGGATCTGCTCGCGCACCGAAGCGAACAGTTGCTGCGGGCTACCCTGCTGGAAATCGGTGCGGCCGCAGCCGCGAATCAGCAGACTGTCGCCGGTAAAGGCCATGCTCCGGTCGTCCAGAACATAGGTCAGGCAACCGTTGGTATGGCCGGGCGTCGCGCGCACGCTCAGATAACGCGTGCCGAAATCGATGCGCTCGCCGTGCCGCAGCGGCCGGCTCACGCCCTCGGCCTCGACCGCCTCGGCGAGCGCGATCCGGCTGCCGCAACGCTGCTGCAAACGCCACGCGCCGGTCACGTGATCGGCGTGAACGTGCGTGTCGAGTGTCGCGAGCAGGAGCAGGCCCAGTTCGCCGAGCAGTGCGAGGTCGCGCGGCACCTGCTCGTAGACCGGATCGATCAGCAGTGCCTCGCCGCTGTCGCCGAGCAGGTAGGTATAGGTCGACGAAACGGGATCGAATAGCTGGCGAAAGATCATCGCGAACCTCGGAAACAGGGAAGGCGCGGCGGGCCTTCGTGCGAGTCGGGCATAGAGGGCACTGCGGCGGCCGCGCGAGTCACCGTACGAGTTATCGCGCGGGCCGCCGTGCCCGCGTTTCAGCCCGGCTGTTTGGTGGTGCGCAGATACGGCTTGATGGTCTTGAAGCCGGGGAAGCTCTGCTGCGCCTCTTCGTTGCTCACCGCCGGCGTGATGATGACGTCCTCGCCCTGCTTCCAGTTGACCGGCGTGGCGACCTTGTACTTCGCGGTCAACTGCATCGAGTCGAGCACGCGCAGGATTTCGTCGAAGTTGCGGCCGGTGGTCATCGGATAGGTCAGCATCAGCTTGATCCGCTTGTCCGGACCGATCACGAACACCGAGCGCACGGTGGCGTTGGTCGCGGCCGTGCGCCCTTCGCTCGTGTCGCCGGCATCCGCCGGGAGCATGTTGTAGAGCTTGGCGACCGCCAGATCGGTGTCGCCAATCATCGGATATTTGACGGCGGCGCCCTGGGTTTCCTCGATGTCGGCGGCCCATCTTGCGTGGTCTTCGACCGGGTCGACCGACAGGCCGATCAGCTTGGCATTGCGCCGCTCGAACTCGGGTTCGATCTTCGCCATGTAGCCCAGCTCGGTGGTGCACACCGGCGTGAAGTCCTTCGGATGCGAGAACAGAATGGCCCACTGGTCTCCAATCCACGTATGGAAATCGATGGTGCCCTGCGTGGTGCGCGCGGTGAAGTTGGGCGCGACGTCATTGATACGAAGTGACATATTGCCGTCCTGTGAAGTAAGGGTTGAGAGGAAGACTCGAGCCAGGCCGGTCTGCATCTGCAACGGTCCAGCGCGGGCCCGAAAAAACGGCGGAAAACACCAGACGCTCATGATCGACGAACTTCGCCGCCGGCCGCAAGAGCCGGTGCGATGTTCGGCGATGTTCATAAGTGACGAATACAGAACTGCGCGAAGCCACGAGGTCCCGCCTGTCAAGCGAATCGACGCGGCCTCGTCTTGACAGAATGATAGTCGGGAATGCGGCCCGGCATCGGTGTACCGACGACGCAGCAAATTGCTGCGTCGTTCGAACTTCGCGCGGGAGGGGGAAGCGCTACGGGGATGGCGTATGCGTGAGGTTGGCGGCCGGGGTGCTTCAGGCAGGTTGCTGGCGGATTGCTTCAGGCGCGTTGCTTCAGGCGAGCGCTCAATCAAGAGCGTCAATCGGGCGACGCGTCGCACGCGCAATCGAGCGAAGCCGCCCTCGCGGGCCGTTCCGCCGCGGCAAGCCGTTGCAGCGTCACCATGCCGAGCAAGGCGAGTCCGAGCCCCAGCGTGAAGTCGGCGTGCACACCCGCGCGGTCGACGATGGTGCCCCCGACCGCCGAACCCGCCGCAATCGCCACCTGGATCACGCTGATGAACAAGGCCGAGCCCGCTTCGGGCAAATCGGTCGTGCCGCGCTGAATCCATACGCTGAAGCACAGCGGAAGTGCGCCGAATGCGATGCCCCACAGCAGCATCCCCACAGTCTCGCCGATGGGCGAATGCTCGAGCAGCAGCATCGACGACATCGCGCCGAGCAGCAGCAACACCATCGCGGCAACGGACTTCTTGAGATGGTCCGACACCGCCATCGACATCAACGCATTGGAGAAGAAGCCGATCAGGCCGAATCCGAACAGCAGCAGCGTGATGGCGCTCAACGAGAAGTCGTGCTCCAGCAGCGGCGCGATGTAGGTGTAGGTCGAGAAATGCGCGCCGAACACGAGCGCGACCATCAGCATGCTGAGCCGCATATGAGAGCGGCCGAGCAGTGTCTTGAAGTCTGCGATACGCAACGCCGATGCCGACGGCAACGCTGGCACGAGGAACACCTGCGCCAGCAAGGCGAGCGACACGAGACCCGCGGTGGCGGCGAAGGCCATGCGCCACGAGGCGAACGACGCGATGAACGTGCCGAGCGGCACGCCGATCACCGTCGCGAAGGTGACGCCGGTCAGAATGGTCGCGGTCGCCCGGGCCGCGTCTTTTGCCTGCACGAGTCGCGGGGCCGCCGCCGTCGCCAGGGTCCAGAAGCCGCCCAGCGCGGCGCCGAGCAAGGCGCGGCCCACCAGCATGACCGGGAAATTCGGCGCAATGGCGCACACGATGTTCGCGATCAGCAGCACCGCGGTGAGCAGCAGGAAAACGTAGCGGCGGTCCGTGCGGCCGGCGCCGACGATGAGGGTCGGCGCGAATATCGCGGCCATCACGCCGGGCGTGGTGACCATGAGACCTGCGACGCCGGTGGACACGCCCAGGTCGTGGGCGATTTGCGGCAGCAGGCCGACCGGCAGAAACTCGGCCGTCACGAACGCGAACGCGCTGACGGCAACGGCAATGACGGATAGCCATTGACCGGCGGACGTCGAACCGCCTTCGAGGGAGGCTGGGGTTGAAGCTCGGGTAGAAGCAGTGGGTGTATCGATATGCATGGGGACACTGATGCCAGATTGAAGGCCCACACTTTAAGCCGGGTTTCGATCCGGAAAAAGTATCGTCTGCTGAAAAGACTAGCTGGCGTAGCTGAACAATGTCGGTGCGAGCCGCCAAAGCGCGAACGGCACGGTCACGAAGCGCGAAGCGCCGCGTACTTTTGACCGACACGAATTTGACCCGATCGCAAATATTTCCAGACAATATTCAAGATCCGAACCGCATGGCCGTAAACATCGTTGTGCGCCGTGCCTGACTCCACGGCATCCGACATCCATTTCGTTTAGCTAACTAATTGCAATGCTGAAGAATTTGACGATTCGCGCCCGACTCGCGCTGGCCATGGGTTTTCTGGCGTCTTTGCTGATTATCGGGGCCGCACTCGGCGCCGTCGGCATCTGGATGAGCAATGCGGATCAGAAGCAGATGTACACGAATCAACTTGCGTCGTCGGTCACGCTGTCGGAAGCCAGCGTGAACTATGCGCGCGGCCGGCTCGTGCTCGACCGGATTGCCGTCGAGCCCACGCGCAGCGACGTCGCCGATCTGCTCAAGCGCGCCCGCGGCTTCTTCAGCAAGTCCGACACCGCATGGGAAGCGTATCGCGCGCTGCCGTCGAGCGGCGAGGAAGCACGCCTCGCCACCGATCTGACCGGAAAGCGCAAGACGTTCGAGGCGGGAATTCTCGCCAGAACCTTCAACGCGATCGACACCCATGACACCGCGACCCTCAGCGATATCGTCGCCCGGCAGTTGACCCCGCCGTTCAATGACATTGCCGAAGGCATTTCGTCGCTGCAAAAGCTGCAGGGACAACAGGCCAAAGCCCTTTACGAAAGCGCACAGGCGCGCTTTCATCTGATCATGTCGATCACCGGCATCGGTCTGCTCGCGGGACTCGTCCTCGCGTTTTTTGCATGGAACACCCTGCGCGCGGCGATCGCGCGCCCGCTCGACGAAGCGCTCGCGCATTTCCGCGCGATTTCGTCGGGCGACCTCACGCAGCACGTCGAGGTTCGTTCCCGCGACGAAATGGGCCAGCTCATGGATGGCCTCAAGGGCATGCAGCAGAAACTCACGACCACGCTCGCCACCGTGCGTCACGGCACGCAGTCCATCGCGACGGCAACGGCGCAGATTTCGGCCGGCAACACCGACCTCTCGCAACGCACGGAAGAACAGGCCGCGTCGCTCGAAGAAACCGCGTCGAGCATGGAGCAACTGACATCGACCGTGCGCCAGAACGCGGACAACGCGCGTCAGGCGACCGAACTCGCACGCACCGCCTCATCGGTCGCGCACGAAGGCAGCGCGGTGGTCTTGCAGGTGATCGAAACGATGGACGGCATCAATGGCAGTTCGAAGCAGATCGCCGACATCATCGGCGTGATCGAAGGCATTGCGTTCCAGACCAATATCCTCGCGCTGAACGCCGCCGTCGAGGCGGCTCGCGCGGGCGAACAGGGACGTGGCTTCGCCGTCGTCGCGGGCGAGGTTCGCACGCTCGCCCAACGCAGCGCGACGGCCGCCAAGGAAATCAAGGCGCTCATCAACGAATCGGTCGAGCGCGTCGGCAACGGCACGGAACTCGTCGGCCGCGCCGGCCACACGATGAACGAAATCAACAACGCGGTGCGGCGCGTGACCGACATCATGTCCGAGATCGCGGTGGCCTCCGAAGAACAAAGCGACGGCATCGAGCAGGTCAACCGGGCCGTCACGCAGATGGACGAAGTCACGCAGCAGAACGCGGCGCTCGTCGAGGAAGCGGCTGCCGCGGCGGTTTCGCTCGAGGAGCAGGCCGCGCGTATGTCGGATGTGGTGAGTGTCTTCCGTATCGCGCCGGTGGCGAAAGTCTGAGTTCGCCGCGGTTTCCGTACGGGCTCAGCGACCGTTACGGCTGCGCCATGCCGCGAACCTGTCGAGCGTTTCCTGTTTCGTCGCCGGATAGAGACCGACGATGGTTTCGCCCGCCTTCACCTGCTCCATCACGAAGTCCTCGAATGCGGTCATCTCGGTGGCTTCCGCCGCGATCTCTTCCACCAGATGCGCGGGAATGACGATCACGCCGTCGTTGTCGCCGACGATGACATCGCCAGGAAACACGGGCGCGCCGCCGCAACCGATCGGCACGTCGATATCGAGCGCTTCGTGCAAGGTCAGATTAGTCGGTGCCGACGGACGCGTGTGGAACGCGGGCATGCCGACGCGCGCAATATCGTCGGCGTCGCGGAAACCGCCATCGGTCACCACGCCCGCCACGCCGCGCTTCATGAGCCGCGTCACGAGAATGCCGCCGGCCGACGCCGCGCGCGGATCGTTACGGCTGTCCATCACGAGGACCGCGCCCGCGGGGCACGTCTCGACGGCCTTGCGCTGCGGATGCTCGGGGTTGCGGAAAACTTCCAGCCCGTTGCGGTCCTCGCGCGCCGGGATATAGCGAAGCGTGAACGCCTCGCCCACCATGCTCCTGTCGAGCCGCGCGAGCGGAGTGACACCCTGAATCACCTGCTGGCGAAAGCCGCGCTTGTAGAGCGCGGTTGCGAGCGTGGCGGTGCTGATCTTTTCCAGTTGCTGGCGCAATGCGGCGGTCAGAATCGACATATCGGTTGCCTCTTTTGTGAAAGTTGAATGCGAGTGGATGCGGTTCGATGCGAGCGGATGCGGTGATTCAGGCCGATTCTCGCACCGTTGCGTCAGCGTGGTGCCGAGTCCGGGAAGAACCGGCGCCTGTACCATACCGCGTTCGATGACGCGCAGTCACTCCCGAGCGTATTCCGATGACGGCCTCGTCCCTCACAGACGTTGCCGATCAAGGCACTCCTGCTCTCGTCGATTGAAACAGGCTGCTGCCTGACTACAAACGACCTGGCGAAAACCCCAAGGCGGAAATGCCGGACTCGCTCAACTGACCTCTACCGGCTTTTGTTGACAGTTTTCCACGATGTTGCGAAATGCGCTAACTCGCACACGGCATGTTGCTGCGCCTGCCAGGGAGTACTACGGCATTCGCAACGGCTTCAGCGATTCATTCTTTTGTAATACGCGATTCGACGACATGACAGGTTTGCTCGCTGATCGTGCAATTCAAAACTGCCAGAACTGTCGAGGTTATCAATGATTGACCGGCAAACCGCTTTCATCACTTTCTACGACGAGCAAACAGGTCAGGTGAAATTTTGCGTCGTTCCACGTCCATTTGTGCAGACCGCGATCAACCGCGTCATGGCTATTACAGTACCGCCGGACGCGCCCGAACATTCCTCAGCCCCCTTCACCGACGACGACGCACGCAAGCTAGGTGGCATGGCCATCATGGCTCTTGCCGGGCCTAATCCGGAATTGCGATCGCGCTTGCAGATATCTACCGAAGCGCCAGTCAATTGGTCGCATCGTGATCCATCGAAAAAGACCCAATGCAGAGGCTCTTAATGCAACCCAAACGCCCAACATGCATCATCACTCTCCACGACGAAGAAACACAAACGATCTCCCATCATCACGTCGCGCAAAGCGCGATCACCAGCGCAATGGCGAAAAGCACCAGCTTCGATGTTCCAATCGCGGATTTCGGATACACGCTCGACGATGAGTTTGCGCGCAAGCTTGGTGCAACGATCCTTCTGACTTTAGCTGGACGCTATCCCTCGCTGCAAAGCCACCTCGCCATCACAACGAATGCAAGCGATAGCGACAAACCGCCAGCCACGTAATTCTCGATGCCTGCGCACACGCCAGCAAAACGGCAGCCATCTCCGGTTCCTCGGTCACGCTCTACGGCATTCTCGATAGCGGACTCGAATACCTCACCCACGCATCGTTGTCGAACGGACAAACCCATAGCATCACGCGCATGGCGTCGGGCGACATGTCCGGCCCCTGCTGGGGCATCACCAGCAACGAAAACCTCGGCGGCGGCTTGCAGGCGCGTCTCGGCGAAGCCGCATGGACGCTGTTCGACAATCTGCACAAGAACGGCATGGTCATGCTCGGGCCGAACGCGCAGGCGATCAACCCGGTTCTGCAGGGCGCGAAATCCGCGGTGTTCGGCGCGGTCGACTATATCGCCTACGGTGCGGCGGCCAACGGCGAATCGGTGAAAGTGATCTTCCCGAGCAGCGGCACCGTGATCGCGCCGCGTCCGATGATGATCCTCAAATCGTCGCATGCGCAGGCGGACGCGCGCGACGACATCGACACGCCGCGCCCGCGTCTGAAAGACCTCAAGCTGTTGCCGCAGGATGGCGGCGGCAACACGAAATCGCGAACCGAAGTGCTCTCGCGTTTTAACGCACTGTTCGGCGAACACTGATGGCCGGCGTGCTCGCGCAGCGTCCCGCCACGCGTCGGACGTAGCGTTTGCGTCGCTCTGGACGCGACGGCTCGATACGCTGCATTGATCCGTCTCTGCACCACTGCGCCTCTGCGACGACCTCCGTATCCACCTCTGAATCGCACCGCACCGGCTATCGCAATACGCCAGCGCGGTGCCGCCACGAACGTTACTGGCTACAGAAGCTCGGCTGGTACTTGTAGACCCAGGCCGTTTTCGTCGAACTCGGCGACTGCACCCAGTTCGTCATGCCCTGAATCGTGTTGAAGATCAGCTGCGAGCGCGCAGTGACCTTGTCGGTAAACACACCCTTGTCGCTCACGTCGACTTCGAACGAAATTTCCGCAAGTGCCGGCGTGGTCGAGCCATTCGCATACCAAACGGTCATCGTGAAGTCGGCATCTTCCTGACCGATATCGCTGGTGGGCCCATCGAAGGTCAGTTCATGGATCGACAGACCGCTCACCGGCACAAGCAGCTGCGAACTGATGCTGTCGAACGCGTGCGTAGTCGGGAACAGATCGTTGATATCGCTGAGGTGGTTGATGTTCTTCGAATCCGAAAGCGGCTCGCTCGTGGAATGCGAGAAGGTTTCGTTCGACGGCGGCGTGATGTCGTCTTCGAGCTTGCTGCTTGCCTTCGACGAACTGCCGGTGACATCGGTATTGGCCGACGTGGTTTCGTTCGGCGAACCGAACTTCAACTCGATCTTGCGATCGCCGCTTTCGTCGCGCTCACGCATCGAATAGCCGGTCTGCCTGACGACGCAGGTGCCCGGCGAATCGTAGTACAGCACGGTGCGGTCGTGGTCGGCCTTGAAGCTCTTCTTCACGGTGCTGTCGAAACCATTGGCCGCGAGGCTCGCCTGCAGGTCGGTCAGAAAGCGGTTGGCGGTATCGACGGGAGAACTGTCGAATGCGGACGGCATAAGCAGTACCTTGTATTCGCGGCTGCCGACGCTCGGTGCGCCGGCGTGGGCGACCTGGGACGCCGCGAAGAGTGCGAGGGCTGCTGCATGATTCCACTTGATCTTTGTCATTCAGGCTCTCATTAGTTGAAGGAGTACAGCACGAATGAAATTAGAGATTTCAGGTGACCAAGTTATGAAGTGGACAGATAATTCTTTTGCGAATGGCTCAAGATATTCACTACGCAAAATCAAGGCCTATTTCCAGGCTCATTTCAATTCATGCCAGTCAGATATTCAGTCACTCCGTATCTATCGCTCTGCCTGTTACACTACGAAGAGAACGGCGACCTTTATGCAAAGGCAATTGCAACGCCTGCGACGTCACTTCATAAATAGAGGACAAGTACTTCAATGACGCTTTCGAAAAGAAAATTCGGCCGCACGGGCTGGGACGTGTCGGAAATCGGTTTTGGGGCATGGGCGATCGGCGGCTCGTGGGGCGATGTCGCGGAAGACGATGCCAAGGCCGCGCTCAACGCCTCTCTCGATAACGGCGTCAATTTCATCGACACCGCCGACGTCTACGGCGACGGCCGCTCGGAACGAATCATTCGCGACGTATTGCGGCAGCGGGGTGGCGAACGTCCCATCGTCGCCACCAAGCTCGGCCGCCGGCTCGACCCGCACGTGACCAGCGGCTATATGAACAAGCAGGCGCTCGAAGGCTTTATCGACCGGAGTCTGTCGAATCTCGGCGTCGACACGCTCGACCTCGTGCAATTGCATTGCCCGCCGACCGAAGTCTATTACCGCCCCGAAGTGTTCGACGCGATGGAGAGCTTCGTCGCTGCCGGCAAGATCCGCTTCTACGGCGTGTCGGTCGAAAAAGTGGAAGAAGCACTGAAGGCGATCGAATATCCCAATGTGGTTTCGGTGCAGATTATCTACAACATGTTCCGTCAACGTCCCGCCGGTCTGTTCTTCGATCAGGCACAAAAGAAGAACATCGCGGTCATTGCGCGAGTACCGCTCGCGAGCGGCATGCTCACAGGCAAGATGTCCGCCGATTCCGTTTTCGCGCCCGACGACCATCGCGCCTTCAATCGCCATGGCGAGGCGTTCGACGTTGGCGAAACGTTCTCCGGCGTACCCTATGACGTCGCGTTGAAAGCGGTCGACGAACTGCGCGGCCTCGTACCGGTAGAGGCATCGATGGCACAACTGGCTCTGCGCTGGATTCTCATGGAAGAGGCCGTCTCGGTCATTATTCCGGGCAGCAAGAACGCAGCTCAGGCGGCGTCGAATGTCTCGACGGCAAGCCTCGCTTCACTGTCCGAAGAGGCCATGCGACGTGCGCGGGAAGTCTACGAGCGCCATATTGCGCCTCATGTTCACCATCGCTGGTAAAGCGCCGAACACGCGACAGGGTTTCGCGTGGCCAAAGTGGGCGGCAGGTTGACTTCCTGCACCGAGACTTCTCGCATTCGCTGCATGCAGTCGCAAGCCGCCCCACTCGTTATGTCTCCGGTGCCAATTTGCGCGCCCTACTCCATCACGCCAGCGCGATAGACCGTGACCTGCCTATAAGGCTTCTCGCGCGTCACAATCATGCTCTCACGATCGGGCATATTGATCTGATTCGGAAAGCCGCCGGCTTCGAGGCAAAGTCCGGAATTCCGCCTGTATGTCGAGCCGTCTCTCCCTCGTACTCCTTCGAGCCGGTTTCCGCTATAGAACTGCAGCCCTGGCTGGTCAGTCTCGACCGAAAGCACACGCCCGCTTTCGGGTTCGACCACCTTCGCCACGGTACGCGGTTTGCGGGTCCAGTCCGCTTGCTCGTTCCCCGCGCGATCAAGCACATAGCAATGGTCAAAACCGTAGGCGAGTTCCAGTTGCCGATTCGACACGTCCAGCCGCGAACCGATCGTCGCGCCCTCGCGAAAGTCGAACGGACTGCCTTCCACGAATGCACGCCGTTGCGGAATCAGTTCCTCGTCAATTTCAAAGTACTCACCGGAATCTATGGTCAGGCGATGATTGCGAATATCGCCATCATGCCGCCCCGACAGATTGAAATACGGATGACTGGTCAGGTTCAACGGAGTCGCGCGATCGGTATGGGCGGTGTATTCGATAGTCAGTGCGTGATCTTCACTCAACGTATAACGCACCTCGACCTGCACGTTTCCCGGAAAACCTTCTTCTCCCTCACGCGATTCCAGCCGCATGACCAGGGATTGCCCCTCGTATTCGGCCATCCACAACCTGGCGTGAAACCCGCCGGCACCACCATGCAGCAGGTTCGGCCCTTCGTTTGGCGTGAGCCTGTAGTCGATATCGTCAAGTGCGAATCTGGCACCTGCGATCCTGTTAGCCCAACGGCCCACGAGCGCGCCCATATAAGCACCCGCGGCCAGGTACTCCGCCGGCGTATCGTGCCCGAGCAGGATCTCCGCGCATCGGCCGGTCCTGTCCGGCGTGAGCCACGATACGAGCGCCGCGCCAAGTTCGCTGATCCGTACACAACCTCCCTGCGAATTTGCAAGAAGATATGTTCGCACGTTTCGTCCATCGGGGAGTGTTCCCCAGAAGGCAGCCTTGTTCATGTTTTTCCCGCTTTTTTGCCCATTTATCTCACAACGACGCGTATGACGGGCGCGTGGTCCGGGTCAAGGACGCAAGACGTTCGACCGTGAAACTGACCCGGCGCGTCAGCGTCTTTCCCGCGCCGAGAACCGTCAGCCCGCACACGTTATCGCCGTCCTGAATGCAATTGTGTTCCGACTGGTCATTGACCACCTGAAACGAAAACGAATCTTCCTGAGGATGCGCGCGAAGCCGATAACAGTCCGTATTGCCCACGATCGCGAGAGAAAACTGGCGCGCGGGCCATTCAACCAGCGCTCTCCCGCCCCAGCGAGTAAACGTGTGATCGATCTTTGTCGCCGGCAAATGGTGCGTCACTCCGAACTGCCAGGCCACCGGCGTCGGCACGAGCCTCGGCGCATGGCCGCTTTCTCCGGCCAGCCAGATTCCGCCTGCTGGTGCACTAATGCGCGTATCGAGATCCCGCGTCAGGACAGGCCTGATATCGATTCCGCACTGTAGCGGCGCACGGCCGCAATTCTCGAGTTCCACGGTGATGGCCAATGTCGGCCCATCAAGCTCGTAGGTCTGGATCGCCCGACAGGAACCGGCAACTTCAGTTTTGAGACGGGCGGTTCGCTCGTCGGCGGATTCGACGTTCCAGTCATCCGCGAGCACGACGTAGGCAAGCGGAAACGGTCGTCCGACACCGGTCAGCCGCCCCCCCGACGACTTCCTCGCAGCCCCGAGTACCTTTCCCGGCTTCGTTATCCGAATCAACGGCTGACACGATAGCCCACGAGCAATCGGCATATGACCCGATCGTTCCGCCCGTCGAAAAACGGGTGTCCAGATGCCCCGGTCATGCCAGTCCAGTTGCGTGATGCCGCCGTGCATCCCTGCCTCGATGCCGAGCCGCAGATAAGCGTTCGAAAGCATCGTTTGCCGGTGCATCCTCTCCGCTGCGCCGCAATCGGGGCCACCGAGTCTCGCGGCCTTCACGAAGACAGGTTCTCGTAAATCCGCTTCCCATGTATCGAGCACGTTCCTCTCCCCGATCAGACAGACTGGATGGCAACCGGAAACGCTCAGACCATCGTGACAGGATCGCCGCCGCCATGCTGCTCCGGCCTGCGCTGCCCGCCGTTCGACGGCTCTTTCGAGCGGGGCCCCAGACCGGCGCCGCCCGTGCGGCGGCGTCCCGCCTGTCGCTCGATCATCCGTTGCAGAAGGCAGAACACGCAGAGCAGTGCGCCGATGACAATGCGCGTCCACCACGAACTCAGCGTTCCGTCGAAAGTAATCAGCGTCTGAATCGTGCCGAGAATGCCGACGCCGAAAAGCGAACCGATGACGTAGCCGACGCCCCCCGTCAATAGCGTTCCGCCGATCACCGTCGCGGCAATAGCGTCGAGTTCCATGCCCTGCGCCTGAAGCCCGTAGCCCGAGAGCACGTACAGCGTAAAGATCACGCCGCCGAGCGCCGCGCAGAAACCGCTCAACGCATAGACGGCGATCTTCGTTCGCGCGACCGGCAAGCCCATCAGCAACGCGGAACGCTCATTGCCGCCGATCGCATAGACGTTGCGCCCGAAGCGCGTAAAGTGCGCGATAAAAATCGCGACGACGAGCGCCGCGATGCCGATCAGCGCCCCCGCATTCAGGGAACCGCCGCCCAGCGGCAGGCTCAATGACGCAACCGCATGGAAAGTCGGCTCGTTGATCGTGATGGACTGTGTCGTAATCAGAAAGCACGCGCCGCGCGCAAGAAACATCCCGGCCAGTGTGATGATGAACGGCTGCAGACGGAAGAAGTGAATCAGCACTCCCATCGCCGCGCCATACAGCGTGCCGAATACGAGCACGATCGGCACGACGATCCAGATGGGCCAATGCAGCCACTCCGCGCCCACCGCGCACAGTATCGTGGTCAACGCGACCACCGCGCCGACCGACAGGTCGATGCCCCCCGACAGGATCACGAACGTCATGCCGATAGCCACGACGAGCAGGAACGCGTTGTCGACGAGCAGGCCCGTGAGTACCTGCATCGAAAAGAATCCGGTGTACATGACGGAGCCAAAGCCGAACAGCGCGACGAACAGCACGATCGTGGCGACGATGGGCAAGGTTCTCGGATCGGCCAGCCGGCCAGTCAACTTTCTCATGATGTGCTCGTTCCGGTGGATGCGCGCTGGCGCGCCGGGGAAAAAAGATTCTTCATTGGTTTGAGCAGCATCGCCCGCGCGGCTTCCGACTGGATCACGCTGACCACGATCACCACGACCGCCTTGACGACGAGCGTGGCCTCGGGCGGCACGCCGATCGAATAGGTCGTATACGTCAGCGTCTGGATAATCAGGGCCCCGAGCACCGTGCCGCCCAGGCTGAAGCGCCCGCCCAGCAGCGACGTGCCGCCGAGCGTCACGGCCAGGATCGCATCGAGTTCGAGCAGCAACCCGGCATTGTTTCCATCAGCACTCCGCACGTTCGAGCTGATGATGATCCCGGCCACCGCCGCCATCAACCCGCAGATCACATACACGCCGAACACGATCGCGCTGGAGCGCAGCCCGACCAGCCGCGTTGCAACGGGGTTGATGCCGATGGCGCGCACGAAAAGTCCGAGCGCCGTGCGGTTCACGAGCAGCGTGAGCACCACGCTGACGACGAGCGCGATCCAGACCGAGCACGGCACCATCGCCAGATAGCCGTCGCCGAGCCTGAGGTAGCCTTCCGCGCCGATGGGAATGATTTGCCCGCCGGTCAGCAGTTGCGCCACGCCTCGCCCGGCCACCATCAGGATGAGCGTGGCGATGATCGGCTGCATGCCGACGAACGCGACCAGCAGGCCGTTCCACATCCCGGCCAGCAGCCCGACGGCGAGCGCCGCGCCAAGCGCCATGCCGACGCGCGACGGGTCCGCTTCGAGAATGACCGCGGCGGCCGCGCCGGCCATCGCCACCGTCGCCCCGACCGAGATGTCGATGCCGCGCGTCGCGATGACCAGCGTCATGCCGAGCGAGACGATCACGAGCGGGGCGGCACGATTGAGGATATCGATCGGTGCGCCGAAAAGATGGCCGTCGAGAATCGTCAGGGAAAGGAAACTCGCGCGATGCGCAACGTCGAGAAGAATCAGCAGGATCAGCGTGAGGGCGGGCCAGAGCAACTGATGCCGCGCCAGCGCGTGGAGCCGTTTCATGACTGACCTCCTGCAATGAGTTGATACACCTGGTCCTCCGAAAGATGTTCGCCGGCAATCTCGGCGACCTTGCGCCGGTCGCGCAAAACGGCGATCTTGTGGCTGACGCGCACCACTTCGCTCATTTCAGAGGAGATGAACAGAATCGCGAGGCCTTTCGCGCACAGCGAGCGCACGCGGTCCATGATCTCGAACTTCGCGGCCACGTCGATGCCGCGTGTCGGCTCGTCCAGAATCAGGAGTTTGGGCTCCGTGGCAAGCCAGCGCGCCAGCAGTACTTTCTGCTGATTGCCGCCCGACAGCAGCCCGATCGGCTGCTCGGCGTCGTGTGCCTTGATGCCGAGTTGCGCGATGTACTGCTCGGCCATTTTCCGCTGGCGGGCGTAGCTCAGCAGACGCCACCAGCCGCGTCGCGCCTGCAATGCCAGGATGATGTTCTCCCGGATCGACAATGCGGCGACGATGCCTTCCTTCTTGCGGTCCTCGGGACAACAGGCGATGCCGTGGCGCACCGCGTCGCGCGGCGAAGCGAGCTTCACGCTGTGCCCGTCGATCCGTATCGTTCCGGTGTCCGCGCGTTCGGCGCCGAACACCAGCCGCGCGGTCTCGGTGCGGCCCGAGCCGAGCAGTCCCGCAAGGCCGACGATCTGGCCGGGGCATACGTCGAGATCGACGGGACTCATCAGCCCGCGCCGCCCTACTCCCTGCATGGAAAGGAAAGGCGCAGCCGCGCTCGCCGAACGTGCAGCGTCCGACGCATCGGCCTTGAGCGCCTCGTTCGCGCCTTCGCGGCCGGTCATCTTGGCCACCAGTACGTCGACGGGCAAGTCTTTGGCCAGATACTCGCCTTCGCGCGTGCCATTGCGCATCACGGTAATGCGGTCCGATACCGCATAGGTCTGTTCGAGAAAGTGCGTCACGAACAGAATCGCCATGCCCGCTTCCCTCAAGCGGCGCAGCACGGCGAAAAGCCGCGCGACTTCGCCGTCGTCGAGACTCGAAGTGGGTTCGTCGAGAATCAGCACGCTCGCGTCAACCGACACGGCGCGCGCAATCGCCACCATCTGCTGAACCGCAATCGGATAGGAGTCCAGCGAACGCGTAACGTCGACGAACAGATCCAGCGCGGCCAGGGCCTCGCGCGCTTTGGTATTGATCGCCTTCCAGTCGATCGTTCCGCGCTTCTTCGGATGCCGGCCGGCAAAGATGTTTTCGGCCACCGACAGGTTCGGACAAAGATTCACTTCCTGGTAGAGCGTCTGGATGCCGGCCGCTTCGGCTTCGAGCGGCGCGGCGAAGCGGACCGGCCGCCCACCAAGGCGAATCTCGCCGAGATCATGCGGAAACACGCCCGTCAGCACATTGATGAGCGTGGATTTTCCCGCGCCGTTCTGGCCCATCAGCGTGTGAATCTCACCGGGGAATAGCCGGAAATCGACCTGCTGCAACGCCTTGACGCCCGGGAACGTCTTGTCGATGCCGGTCATTTCGAGAATGGGTAGGTCGCTCATGATCTTCTCGAATAATCTTCGCGAGACCCGCGCAAGGCCGCGCCGAAATGGTTAGGGAACCGTAGTGAATCACCCGGGCGCTTCATGCGCGCCGTCGCAGTTAACTCGGACCGCGCTTGCCGCACCGGAATCGGCCGCACCGCATGGTAGCGCACGGCAAGCGTTCAGTGACCGAAGGCCTCGACCTCGACGTGCCTGCCGAGCAGGAACGCGTCGGCGACGAGGCGCAACGGACGCACGTCCACGTCGTCGATGCCCTGCGCGATAAGCTCGTGAAAGCGCTCGTAGAGCGCCGCGTATTCGCGCTCGGCTTCGAGCTCGACCGGCTCGCCCGCAATGGCCAGGCGCTTGCCGCCCGCCGCGATCGAGAGCAGACCGTCGGTGGTTTCGACATCGATTTCCCATTGCTCGACAGGGCCGTGGCGCCAGTCGAATTCGGCGCGCACCGGCACGCCGTCGGTATCGATGCAATCGAGTTCGGCGGCGATCGGCGTCGAGCAGTCGCTCGGCACAAGCAGCGTCGCGCCGCGCAGCAGCACCTCGCGCGGCAAGATGCGCGTGACGATCGAGAGCGCGTTGATGCCCGGATCGAACACGCCGAGCCCGCCCGGCTCCCAGATCCATTGCTGGCCCGGATGCCAGCGGCGCACGTCTTCCTTCCAGCGCACGTGCACGGCGCGAAGCGTTCGCCCGGCGAGCCACGCGCGCGCCGGTTCGACGGCGCTCGCACAGCGCGAATGCCAGGTGGCGAACAGCGTGCGGCCGCGTTTTTGCGCCAGCTCGCGCAATGCCTCGACTTCGCTCACGCTCGCGCCCGGCGGCTTTTCGAGCATCACATGCTTGCCTGCTTCGAGCACGGCGCGCGCCTGCGCATAACGCACCTGGGGTGGCGCGCAGAGCGAGACGGCGTCGAGGTCGGGCTCGGCGGCCAGCAGCGCGCCGATATCGGTGTAGTTGCGCACGCGCTCCACCTGCGCATTGCGGCTCGCGCTGGCCACGAGCTCGAAGCCCGCATTGCCGGCGATGGCGGGCAGGTGCTGGTCGCGCGCGATCTTGCCGACGCCGACGATACCCAGCTTGTACGACGCATTCATGAGTGTCTCCGTCACCTTGTTATTCTGACTGGAACTGGATCGCTACCGGGCTATTTCGCCCAGCGCAGCACGAGCGGGTCGAGCCGGCGAGCGATATCGACCAGTTCCTTGCGCGTCTCGGGATGCATCGAGGGTAGCGGATGACGCGGCAGTTCGCAGTCGATCACGCCGCCTTCCTTCATCAGCGACTTGCAGGCGAGCAGACCCGCCTGGCGGTTTTCGTGATTGATCAGCGGGAGCCACTTCTGATAGAGCGCGAAGGCTTCGTCGGTGCGGCCCTGGCGATGCGCTTCGATAATCGGGCGAATGCCGTCCGGAAAGCCGCCGCCCGTCATCGAACCGGTTGCGCCCGCGTTGAGGTCCGCGAGCAGCGTGATGCCCTCTTCGCCGTCCCATGGTCCTTCGGCCGCCTCGCCCGCGAGCCTGATGAGTTCGCGCAGTTTGTTCGCCGCGCCCGGCGTTTCGATCTTGAAGTACGAGACCTGCTCGATCTCGCGCGCCATGCGCGCGAGGAACGCGGCGCTCAGCACCGTGCCGCTCGCGGGCGCGTCCTGGATCATGATCGGAATGTCGATCGCGTCGGACACGCGCGCGTAGAAGTCGTAAATCTGCGGCTCGGGCACGCGAAAGGTCGCGCCGTGATACGGCGGCATCAGCATGACCATCGCCGCGCCCTGCTCCTGCGCGCGCCTGCTGCGCGCGGCGGCCACGTTCGTGCCATAGTGCGTGGTCGTGACGATCACGGGCACGCGGCCCGCCACGTGTTCGAGCACGCTGCGCGTGATGATCTCGCGCTCGTCGTCCGAGAGCGAGAACTGCTCCGAGAAATTCGCGAGAATGCACAACCCGTCCGAGCCCGCGTCGATCATGAAGTCGACGGCGCGCTTCTGGCTGCGCAAATCGAGTTCGCCGGTTTCGGTAAAGGTTGTCGGCACGACGGGGAAAATGCCCTGATAACGGGGCATACGGCTCGTAGTCATATCGTCAGTCCTGCTTGAGAAAGAATCAGCGTCCACGCTTTCACGACCCGCTCGCGGCACGCGGCGGCGTGTGCAACGCCGCGCGCACGGCAAACGTCACGAGCACCGCGAACACGAGCGTGGCCGCGAGAAAGTATAGGCCGGCCGCGAGGCTGCCCGTTGCGTCCTTGATGAGCCCGATGCCATAGGGGCCGAAATAGCCGCCGAGATTGGCAAGCGAATTGATCGTCGCGATCCCGACGGCCGCGCTCGCGCCCGTCAGAAACTCGCCGGGCAGCGCCCAGACCACGGCCTGAATCGAATAGATCGAGAAAGCGGTCAGGCAGATAAACAGCAGTTGCAGCGCCGGCGCGCGGAACCATGCGCTTGCGGCCATCGTCAGCGCCGCGGCGGCAGAGACCACGACGATATGGCCGTAGCGTTCGCGATGCCTGTCCGAATGACGCGGCACGACGAGCAGCCCCACCACCGCGAACAGATACGGCACGGCGGAAAGCAGGCCCGCCGTCGAATCGCTCACGCCGAACGCCTTGATGATGGTCGGCAACCAGAGCGACAAACCATAGATGCACAGCGGAAACGGCAGGAACAGCAGCGCGAGCAGCAGCACGCGGTGATCCTTGAGCGCACTGAACGGATTGCGATGCGTGTCGAGCTGGTAGGCGCGCTGGTCGGCGGCAAGCTCGCGCTCGATCCAGCGGCGCTCGGTTTCGCCGAGCCAATGCGCGTGCGCGGGCGACTCCGGCAACAGACGCAGCGTGGGAATGCACAGCAGCACGGCCGGCAAGCCGCTCACGACGAACAGCGTCTGCCAGTTCGACATGCCGAGAAAGCCGTGCGTTTCGAGCAGCGCGCCGGCGATCGGGCCGGTAACGATGCCCGCGATGGGCTGAGCGAGTACCAGCAGACCGATCACGCGCGCGCGGTGGCGCATCGGAAACCAGTGTGTGAGGAAATACAGAATGCCGGGATAGAGCCCGGCCTCGGCCGCGCCCAACAGAAAGCGCAGCGCATAGAAACTGGTCGGGCCGCTCACGAGCGCCATCGCCATCGTGATCACGCCCCACGTGAAGAGAATTCGCGCGAACCATACGCGCGCGCCGAAGCGCGCGAGCGCGAGATTGCTCGGCACTTCGCAGAGGAAATAGCCGATAAAGAAGAGGCCCGCGCCGAGTCCATAGGCGGCATCGGACAGGCCCACGGCCGCGTTCATATGCAGCTTCGCGAAGCCGACCACCGTGCGATCGACATACGCGACCACGTAGATCAGCGCGAGAAACGGCACGAGCCGGCGCGCGATATGGCCGACGATCTGCTTTTCCTCTCCGCTTTCAGCGGCCGCCGGCGCGACCGCCTCACCGGATTGCAACGCGTTCGTCATACTGTCTCCTTGATTGCGCTCGCCAGCCGACGTCGTGCCGCGCCGCCGGCTGGCGCGTCGGGCACGCGGATGGCCGCGTCGCGCACGGCCATCGAGCGGGCGTCAGCCGGCGAGCCGGATCGCCCTGATTAGTTTTTTAAATCCGTCAATGCGAGTGGCGCGGCACAGCCGACCCACGCTTGCCGACGAGAAAGTCGAGATCGCAGCCCTCATCGGCTTGCAGCACGTGATCGACATAGAGGCGCGCGTAACCGCCCTTGCCCAGTTGCTCCGCCACGCCGGGCGCGGCGGCGGGATCGACGTCGCTCAAGCGGCGCTTCAGTTCTTCGTCGCTGATGTCGAGATGCAGGCGCCCCGCTTCGCAGTCCAGTTCGATCCAGTCGCCGTTGCGCACCGCCGCCAGCGGTCCACCGGCCGCCGCTTCGGGCGCGACGTGCAGCACCACCGTGCCGTAGGCCGTGCCGCTCATGCGTGCATCGGAAATCCGCACCATGTCCTTCACGCCCTGGCGCAGCAGCTTGGGCGGCAAGCCCATGTTGCCGACCTCGGCCATGCCGGGGTAGCCGCGCGGACCGCAGTTCTTCATCACGAGAATCGAGTCCTTGTCGACGTCGAGCGATTCGTCGCCGATCGTCGCCTTGTAGTGGTCGAAGTTCTCGAATACGACGGCACGGCCGCGATGCTTCAAAAGCTCGGGGGTAGCCGCCGACGGCTTCAACACCGCGCCGCGCGGCGCGAGATTGCCGCGCAGGATGCAGATGCCGCCGTCCGCGATAAGCGGATTGTCGATCTGGCGAATCACCTCGTCGTTGTAGTTGGGCGCTTCGCGCACGTTATCCCAGAGGGATTTGCCGTTGACCGTCAACGCGCCCGGATGCGGCAGCAGGTTCGCTTCGCCGAGCCGGCGCAGCACCGCCGGCAGGCCGCCCGCGTAATAGAACTCTTCCATCAGGAAGCGGCCAGAAGGCTGAAGATCGACGATGGTCGGCGTATTGCGGCCAATGCGCTGCCAGTCTTCGAGTTCGAGATGCACGCCGATGCGGCCCGCGATCGCCTTCAGGTGGATCACCGCATTGGTCGAGCCGCCGATCGCCGCATTGGTGCGAATCGCGTTCTCGAACGCTTCGCGCGTGAGGATCTTCGAGAGCGTCAGGTCTTCGAGCGCCATCTGCACGATGCGGATGCCCGACATATGCGCGAGCACGTAGCGGCGCGCATCGACGGCGGGAATCGCGGCGTTGTGCGGCAGCGAAACGCCGAGCGATTCGGCCATGCAGGCCATCGTCGAGGCCGTGCCCATCGTGTTGCAGGTGCCCGCCGAGCGCGACATGCCCGCTTCGGCCGCGAGGAAATGATGCAGGTCGATCTCGCCCGCCTTCAGCGATTCGTGCAGCCGCCACACCGCCGTGCCCGAGCCGATGTCCTGGCCTTCGAGCTTGCCGTTCAGCATCGGGCCGCCCGTCACGACGATGGCCGGCACGTCCACGCTCGCCGCGCCCATCAGCAGCGCGGGCGTGGTCTTGTCGCAGCCGCACAGCAGCACGACGGCGTCGATCGGGTTGCCGCGAATCGCCTCTTCCACGTCCATCGCGGCGAGATTGCGCGTGAGCATGGCCGAGGGGCGCAGGTTCGATTCGCCGTTCGAGAACACCGGGAATTCGACCGGAAAGCCGCCCGCCTCGTAGATGCCGCGCTTCACGTGTTCG
Source organism: Paraburkholderia sp. Cy-641 (assembly GCF_011752945.1). NCBI lineage: Bacteria > Pseudomonadati > Pseudomonadota > Betaproteobacteria > Burkholderiales > Burkholderiaceae > Paraburkholderia > Paraburkholderia sp. Cy-641. The sequence goes on along the minus strand of NZ_VWWM01000032.1, from coordinate 71,346 downwards.
GCGAGCTTGCGGAAATGCGAGTTGCAGGGCGTCAGCTCCGACCACGTATTGCAGATGCCGACGATCGGCCTGCCGTCGAATTCGTGCTCGGGAATGCCCTGGTTCTTCATCCAGCTTCGATACATGAAGCCGTTTTTATCCGTGGTGCCGAACCACTGTTGGGAGCGTAGTTTGGGTTTGGTTGCCGACATGGGTGCGTGGTGTGGGATTCAATGTTCGGCTTAGTCTAGGGATAAACGCGATATCCTTCTAATGAAATATTCGCTCTTTCCCATATCAAAACCGGCATTGGTATAAACACCTAAGGCCATGGGAAACCCCGCGGGCCCACGATTTCCGCCTGCTACACCCCCGATGATCGGCACATTAAGGCGTGCGAGCCGCGCAAGTGACGGGCCGCCGCATCGAGATCGAGCCGCTGCTCACGCACGAGCCGTGCAGCGAGTGAAACCGATATGCGGAGTACTGCTTAGGTATGTTGCCGGCTCGTGGAACGATCCGCGGCACGCGGACGGATTCCGCGCGCCGGCCACGTCGTCTAAACGAAAACGTCCAGCCGTTCGGCAAGCTCGCCGAATCCTTCGAGCACCATGTCCGGCGACATTCGCTGGCACTGCTCGCGATCTCCGTAACCGTAAGCGGCCCAGCACGCGTGAGCGCCGATATTGCGCGCGAGCCCCAGATCGGCATGCGTGTCGCCGACCACGACGATCTGCTCCGGCAAGACATCGGGAAACGCCGGCGCGATCAAGGTGCTATAACACGCCGGATCGGGCTTCTTCGCGATGCCCGGTGGATCGCAAACGAGCAGATCGATAAAGCGGCCAATACCGAAATGATCGATGGCCTGTTGCACCGCGGCTTCCGATTTGTTGCTGGCGATCACCATCGCCACGCCCTTCTGCTTCAAAGCCGCCAAAGTCCGCTCGACGTCCGGAAAGATAAACGAGTGAGCGAGACCATGCTGCAGATAGAGCGCGCGATACGTCGCCGCCCACTGCCCGGCTCCGTCCGTGCCGAGGCGCCCGTCCGTCAGCATCGACATCGCTTCGCTCATCACCACACCGGCCGCGATCGCGGCTTCGAGGCGATCGGGTGCGGGCCGCTCGACACCATAGTGATCGAAAGTCAGATTGATGCAGTGACGAATGGCGTCATGACTGCCGCACAGCGTACCGTCGAAATCGAGGATGCAAAGTCTGATCATAAAAACCCGCAAAATAATGAAAACGTCGTCACTGACAGAGTGATGAGCGTAGCCGCCCGCATACGCTATCGTGTTACCCTTCAACAGGTCAGTGCCCGAGTGTCGGCGTACCCAGGTACGAGCGGCAATTCACAACGCGACACTCAATAATTCAGATAACGATTGCAAGCTCCATGGCTCCGGTTAGTTTAAACGACGTCGCTCGCGCGGCCGGCTGTTCCGCCTCTACGGTTTCGCGCGTACTGCGCACGCCGCACGTCGTGCGCGATGAAGTCGTGCAGCGCGTGCTCGCGGCCGTGCGCAAGCTCGGCTACACCCCGAACAACGCGGCGCGGGCGCTGCGCTCGCGCCGCACGCGAATGATCGGCGCCGTGCTGCCCACGCTTGAACATGCGATCTACGCCCGCCTCGCCAATGCGCTCGAAAGCGATCTCGCGGCCGACGGCTACTCGCTGATCGTCACGACCTCGGGATTCGACGCGCATAAGGAACTGGAGCAGACGCAACTGATGATAGAGCGCGGCGCGGAAGGCGTGGTGCTCGTGGGCGATGCGCACGAGCGCGCGCTCTACGAATTCCTGAGCCTGCGCAACGTGCCGTATATCAACACCTATGTCTATACGCGGCAAGCGGCACATCCGTGCGTCGGCTTCGACAACCGGCGCGCGGCGCGGCAGGCCACCGACTATCTGCTGAGCCTCGGCCATACCGGGATCGCGATGCTCACCGGCGTACGCAAGGACAACGACCGCGTTCGCGCGCGCATCCAGGGTGTCGAGGAAGCATTGAAGGAACGCGGCCTGACGATCGCGCAGGAGCGCATCATCGAAGGGCCTTATTCGATTACGGCCGGACGCAACGGCATGCGCCGGCTGCTGAATCTTGCCGTGCGGCCCGAGGCCGTCATCTGCACGAGCGACATTCTCGCGTTCGGCTGTCTCGCGGAATGCGTGAGCGCGGGCATTGCCGTGCCGCGCGAACTGTCGATCACCGGCTTCGACGACCTCGACTTCGCCGCGCATCTGAACCCGCCGCTCACGACGATGCAGGTTCCCGCGATTGAAATGGGCACCCAGGCCGGGCGCTTTCTGATCGATACGCTGGAGGGCAAGTCGCCGCTCGACCGCGTCGAGCTCGAAGCACGGCTCATCATTCGCGGCACCACGGGACAGCCGGCCGCTTCGAAGAAACGCCGCGCCTGAGCAAGCGCGCGGCTGCGCGGCGCGCGGACCATACGGCCCGCGAGGCTGCCTTATAGTCCGCTGCGCCGGACCATCATCGTCGTCGTCCTGCCTTGTTGCACGCACTCGCCGCGCTGATTGAACACGTCGATCGCGAGCACCACGATGCCACGGTCGGCGCGCTTCGTCTCGCGCTTCGATTCCACGCGCATCACGGCCGTGATACGGTCGCCGCTCAGCACGGCCTGCTTGTAGTCCCACGTCAGCGAAAGCGTGGCGACCGCCTGCAAGCGCCACGCACAACGCATTTTCATCGCATCGACGAGCGAGACGATCAACAGGCCATGCGCGATGCGCCGCTCGAAGCCGAGCGCGCGGGCCGCCTCGTCGTCGGTATGAACCTCGTAGAAATCGCCGCCGACGCCCGCGAAGGCGACGATGTTCGCATCGGTGATCGTGAAGCCGCCCAGCTCGACCGAGTCGCCCACATTCAGGCCGTCGAAGTCGCGCCCTGCCATGCTCATGTCCTGATTCGCTGCGTTCACGGCGTCACCACCCATTTGAGAATATGCTCGGCCACGCTCACCAGTTCGCCCTCCTGATTGACGATGCGAATCTCGGCCACCGTGCGGCGGCGTTCGGGATCGACATCGCGAATCGTATAGTCGAGCCTGAGCGTATCGCCCGCGAAAACGGGCTTCAGAAAGCGCACGCGGTCGTAGCCGAGCGACACCGGCGTCTCGCGCTCGCGCACGCCTTGCACGCGCTCCACGATCGCCGTCGAGCAGGCCGACATATAGGCCACCATCAGTGCGCCGTGCGCGATCACGCGGCCATACGCGCTGGCGGCCATGGCCTGTTCGTCGACGTGGTTCGGCGAGTGGTCGCCGCTGACATCGGCAAATGCGCGAATTGCCTCGGCACTGACGTGTTGTTCGAGCGAAACGGTATCGCCCGGCTTCAGATAGAAATCGCTCATTGGCCTCTCCGATGGCATCAGGCCGGCGCGTTCGTGTTCGCGAGACCGCGTCCGGACACGACGCCCTCGTTGGCGAGCGTCTGGATCCGGTCGGCGCCATAGCCGAGTTCTTGCAGAATCTGCTGCGTATCGTGTCCGATCTCGATGGCGAGGTGCCGTACCGCGGGCACTTCTCCGTCGTAACGCAGAGGATGATTGATGAGCGTCGCCGTGCCGCCCTTGATATCGACCGTTTCGAACACGCGGTTGTGCTGCGCCTGAGGGTTGTCGCGCAAGTCGCTATAGTCCTGCACGGGCGCCCACCACATGGCCTTGGCATCGAGCGCTTCGGCCAGCGCATCGAGACGGTAGCGCTTCACCGCGTTCGCCGTGGCACGCGCGTAGGCATCGCGCTCCTCGTAGGGGTTGCAGTTCGCGAGCGCGCGCAGCCCATCGTCGTCGAGCGCTTCGGCAAACACCGCGGGATTGTTCAGCGAGATCGCCACCGCGCGATCGTCCGCCGTGCGATAGATGCCATACGGCGCCTGATGGAACCACGTCGACAGATGCGCGTCGCGCTCGAATACGGCCGCGCTTTTCTCCGCGGTCAGATAGTTGGTGATCGCTTCGGCCTGCAAATCGATGCCCGCGTTGAACAGGTTGCCTTCCACGCGCGTGCCCTCGCCGGTCTTCATGCGCTTCACGTAAGCGCCGAGAATGCCCATTGCGAGCAACGCGCCGCCATGCTGGTCGCAGATCGCCGCACCGACCGCCGTCGCGCCGCCGCCCGAGGCGGCCACGAGCCCGGTGCGTGCCTGAATCATCAGGTCCTGGCCGGGCATGTCGCGCATCGGGCCGGAACCGCCGAAGCCGCTCGCCGACGCGTAGATGATGCCGGGCTTGCGCGCCTTCACCGCGTCATAGCCGAGGCCGAGGCGATCGAGCACGCCGGGCCGGAAGTTCTCGACCACGGCGTCGGCCTCGTCGATCAGCTTCAACGCAATCTCGCGGCCTTCCTGCGACTTCAGGTTCAGCGCGATGACACGCTTGTTGCGGTTCGCGCAGAGAAAGAACGCGCTGACGTCCTCGACGAACACGCCCGCGCCGGACCAGTGCCGCTCGTAGGCACCGCCGATCGCCTCGATCTTGACGACGTCCGCACCCATGTCGGCGAGATATTGAGTCGATGCCGGCCCTTGCAGATAGTGGCAAAAGCTGACGATGCGCATACCTTCGAGCATTGTTTTCTCCAGAAAACGATAGATTGAAATCCGCTTGTTGAAATCGGCCTAGCGCGCGGAGTTGGCCGCGAGCGGCAGCGACGCCGCCGCGTGAGCACGCTTCACGCTGCTCGCCAGCAACACGGCCACGATCAGCGCGCCGCCCATGAACAGATACGACGAGGCCGGGTCGCCCGTGAGCCCCGTCAGATAACCGACCGCGTAGGAGCCGAGGAACGAGCCGAGTGCGCCCACGCTATTGATCAATGCTAACGCACCGCCTGCCACGGTCCGCGGCAGGACTTCGGGCGCAATCGAGAAGAACGGCGGAAAGACGACGTACATGGCGATACCGGCAACGGTCAGCAGAGCGAACGACAGCCAGAAATTCGACGCGCCCACGAAGTACAGCGCGAAGAACGCCAGCGAGGCGATCGCGAGCGGCACCGCGACGAAGAGCTTGCGGTTCTGCAGGCGATCCGACATCCACGCGACCGGCAGCATGCAGACCACGGCGCCGAAGTACGGCACGGCCGACAGCCATCCCGTGTTGACCATGCTGAGCGTCGCGCCGTGCCGCAGGATCGACGGCAGCCACAACAGGAAACCGTAGAAACCGAGGCTCTGGAAGAACAGCACGCCCGCCAGCTTCCACACCGCGGCCGTGCGGAACGCTTCGCGATAGTTCTTCACCGGCGCGAGGTCCTTCTGCTCTTCGGCCAGCGAGTTCTCGATCGCGGCCTTTTCCTCGGCGCTCAACCAGCCCACTTGCGAAGGCCGGTCGCGCACGACGGCAATCCAGACGAACGCCCACAGCACCGCCGGCAGGCCTTGCGCAATGAACATCACGCGCCAGCCCCACGACTGCACGAGATAGCCCGACACGACCGACATCCACAGGATGGTCGCCGGATTGCCGAGCAGGAAGATCGTGTTGGCCCGCGAGCGCTCGCGCCTCACGAACCAGTTGGACACGTACACGAGCATGCACGGCATCACGGCCGCCTCGACGATCCCGAGCGCGAAGCGCACGGCCATCAGCATCGGCACGCTGGTGACGACGCCCGTCAGCGCGGCGAGGCCGCCCCACGCGATCAGGCTGAAGAAGATCAGGCGCCGCACGCTGCGTCGTTCCGCGTACATGCCGCCCGGAATCTGGAAGAAGAAATAGCCGAGAAAGAACAGCGAGCCGAGTAGCGAAGAGGTCGAGCGGCTGATGCCGAGATCGTGGTCGATGCCCGCGGCGGCCGCGAAACCGTAGTTCGCGCGATCGAGATACGCGAGGCTGTAGGTGATAAACGCGACGGGCAGGATGATCCACCATCGCTTGATGGGAAGGGTTGTTCCGGCCATCTCCGGTCTCCTTGTGTTCTGGTTTGCTATCGATTCGGCCGCGATGCGCGGTCCGTTGCTCGCGTCCTGATCCATCTCTGACAACGATTGCAAGAACAATAGGCCCGATTTGGCATCGTTGTCAATCCACTCTTTTTCATTTCGATCACCCTGCAAACCCTGGAATTTCTCTGAATAGCCTTATATCAAGGGCCTTTAAGAGATTTTCACGTTGCCGGCTCTTGCCACTGGGTCTTGCCTTCGCAGGCAAATTGACGCACAGTGACAACGTTGTCAAATTCCTGCCTGGCTCTGTCATTACGCCGGGCATATCCATGACAGGAGAAAACATGAGCAGCTGGTTGAACGACGGCATCGAAGCGGCCGTAAACAAGGTACGCGCCCAGGCGAGCCGCGGCGGCGACTTTCCGCATATCACCGAGGCCGGGCAATGGTGCACGACGCCCGACGGCGTATGGACCGGCGGCTTCTGGGCGGGCCTGCTCTGGCTCAGCTACGAAGAACAGAAGAGCGACGCACTGCTAGCGGCCGCGGTGTCGTTCACCGAGCGCCTGCTGCCGCGCGCGTCGGACCCCGTCAACCACGATCTCGGCTTCATGTTCTATCCGAGCGCGATCAAGGGCTGGCGTCTCACCGGCGACGAGCGCTATTTCCAGGCCGCGCTCACCGCCGCCAACAGCCTCGCCGGGCAGTTCAATCCGCAAGGCGGCTTCATTCCGGGCTGGGGCTTCTTCGGCAGCGAAGACTGGTCGGGCTCGGTCCTGATCGACACGCTGATGAATCTTCCGCTGCTCGTCTGGGCCGTCAATCATGGCGCCGACGCGCAGTTGCTCGAGGTCGTGCAGCGCCATACGAAAACGGCGCTCGCCAACCATCAGCGCGAGGACGGCTCGGTCTTTCATGTGTACAAGTTCAATACCGCCGACGGCACGCCGATTGCCGGCGACACCTACCAGGGTCTCGACGCATCGAGCGCATGGTCGCGCGGCCAGGGCTGGGCGCTCGCCGGCCTCGCGATGCTCGCGGACATGACCGGCTCGCAGGAGTACTTCGCAGCAGCCCAGCGCGTTGCCGACTACGTGGAAAAGCACTTGCCGGAAGATCGCGTTCCGCCGTGGGATTACTCTGCGGACGGCGTACCGGTCAAGGATTCGTCGGCGGGCGCGATCACCGCGTATGGCCTCATCCGGCTCTGGGAACTCAGTTCCGATGCGCGCCATCTTGCCCTCGCCGAAGCGATGCTCAAAGCGCTGTGCGAAGATTGCCTCGCGAGCGACGACCGCGCGCCGATTCTCGCGCACGCCACGGCGGATTTGCCGCACGGCCTCGGCATCGATGAATCGGTCATCTATGGCGACTACTATTTCCTCAAGGCACTGCTGACGTTGCGCGGCATCAAGGAACAGAACCGGCAACGCGGAAGCGGCGCGCAAGGCTCGCTAGCACAGACCTCGAACGGATAGAACACGACAAGACTCGACGCGAGTGAATCATCATGGAAACGATCACGCAGGAACGCTTTGACGCCGTCGCCGTACTCACGCTGAACCGGCCCGAGCGCATGAACGCGCTCAGCAAGCCTTTGCTGCAAAGTCTCGACGACGCGCTGACACGCCTTGCCGACGATGCGCAAACGCGCGTCGTCGTGCTGACGGGCGCGGGCACGAAGGCTTTCTCCGCGGGCGCGGATATCAACGAGCAGCGCGACTTCTCGCCCACGGACGCCTACGAGCATATGCGTTGGGGGCAGGCGATTTTCGATCGCATCGAGACGTTTGCCAAACCGACGATCGCCGCCATCAACGGCGTCGCCTTCGGTGGCGGCCTCGAGCTGGCGCTGGCGTGCGACCTGCGGATCGTCGCCGACACCGCGCGGCTCGGCCTGCCCGAAATCACGCTGGCGAGTTTCCCGGGATGGGGCGGAACTCAGCGCCTGCCCGCGCTGATCGGCGCATCGCGCGCCATGCGAATGATGCTCACGGGCGATCCCGTATCGGCACAGTGGGCACTCGATGCGGGTTTGGCGAACGAGGTAGTCGATGCGGACACGCTGCGCGATCAGGCGCTGACGCTTGCGAACGCGATCTCGCGACATTCCGGCGAAGCGCTGGCCGAGTTGAAATCGGTAGTGCGCACCGGATTGCGCGAGGGTCGCGCAACCGGCCTCGAAGCGGAAGCTCGCGGAGTGGGCCGGCTGTGGGGCTCGGCCGCGCAGAAGGAAGCACAAGCGGCTTTCTTTGCCAGAAGAAAGCGCGCTGCGCCGGATGCGGGATGAGGCGCCTGTACATAGAGAAGAAGACACCATAAAGCTTCCGCCTGGAAGTTTTATGGTGAATCGAGCCTGAGAAAAATATCGGCAGCACTCCGGAAGCATTGATCTGAAGAAATGCGGTGGACGCCAGCCGTTGCCTCCCAAACACCCGCCAAACCACACCCAGTCCATTCGCAGTACTTCGAAGCGACTGTTCTCGCCCGCCACCCATGCAACCTCGCGCCGGTTGCGATAAAAGTGGCCGCCCCGTCAAAGCCCAGCAGCATCCCTCAAAGCCACCTGCAATTTGCACTCGACCCGCCGTGCGGGACGATCCACGCCGGCAAAAAACGGAGCGAACCTCGTCACGCTCCGGATCGTCTACCGCGCTTCGCTGCCGACCAGCTCGTCATGCCGAAGCGAACTGCCGTTGACATTGACCGACCTCTGAGCCGTGATGCCGGTGCCGTCGAACAGAACTTCAACGGTATCGCGGAATGCGGTCTCGGGGAAAATCCAGACCATCTGCAAACGCTTGTCGTCGAGCCACGTCGCGCGCGCGACCACCGCGCTGTTATTCATCTCGTAACCGTGGTGCAGATCGCTGCCCGGCATATCGGTTCGACCTTCGATCCAATGCCCGATTCCGGCCACGATCATGTGTGCCCCGCGCGCATCGAACTGCGTGAAGGAGCATCGATCGTCCGAGCATGCGAACTGGACCGCTTCGACACCATACCGATTCGCTTCGATCTCGAAGCGTCGCGCGCCGGTCCATGCCGCCGTCGCGGATTTCCTGAGCGGCTCCTTCCAGAGAGTCGGCGCCTCTTCGTGCTGCCAGTGCGCGAGCTTTTCGATAAGCCGCTTATCGGCCGAGGCGGAAGCAGAAGCCGCGGTATCGCCATTCGTGAATGCCGCGGGAAAATGCTGCTCGATATGAGGAAAGAGCCTGAAACTGCCCTGGATCGCCCCCATCACGGCAAGCGCCGCGTTGTGCTCCGGAAATACCGTCACCATCTGCACGAATCGTCCGATTGCGCTATAGCTGCCGTCCGGCCGGGTCCACCAGTGATAACCATATTTGAAGGGCTCGCCATGCGGCTGGGTCGCCACGCGCACCCAATCTTCCGGCAGCACGCGCTGCCCATTCCACACTCCGTCCTGAGCATGCAGCATGCCGAGCTTGAGCAGATCGACCAGCCTGGCCGAGAATCCGTTGCCGCCGGGATTGATGCCGTCCGGGCTGACGTCCCACGTTTCGCCCGTCACGCCTAGCGGTTCGAGCAGACGCGGCTTCAGATAGTCGTGCGCCAATTGACCGGTCACACGGCTCAGGATCGCCGAAAGCATGTAGCTGGCCGCGCTCGTGTACACGAAGGTCGAACCCGGTTCATGAGCGAGCGGAATCTTGAAGAATTCGGCGATCCAGCTGGTATTCAGAACGCGCCACACCGCGCCCGATGTTTCGCTTTCATGCCCGGCGCGCATGGTCAGCAAATCTTCGACCGTCATCTGCGCGAGCCAGCCTTCCACGGGACCGGCATAAAGCTCCGGAAAGAACGAGACGACTTTGTCGGTCAGCTTGAGTCGGCCCTCGGCAAGCGCGAACGCGATTGCCGACGCGACAAAGCTCTTGGTCGCCGAGTGCATGATGCGCGTGCGATCGGCCCGATAAGGCCAGCGATACCCTTCCGCCACGACGCGGCCATCACGGCTCAGCATGAAACCGTGCAGATCGAGACCCGCGGCCTCGACATCGTCGAGAAACGAGACGACGGCATCGGCATTCACGCCGGTCATGGATGGCACGGCACGCTCCAGCCCGTCGCTGAAAACATTCGACGGCGACGCTGAAGGCAGCCCATTGGAAACAGCGGTCGACTCTGGCATAGGCACCCTGATTCAATGACAAACAGACATGACACGGTCTCCCTCATCGGGGCTGACCACACGAAAAGACTGTAGCGGCGCGAACCGGATTGAGGAAGTCGCTACAGCCGATCACTATGTGTAATTCCGATCACCCCGCCGCCGCCCGTCCTGTACGCTCACGGGCATGCGATCGCGGCATCAGTCGCCGGCCTTTTCCCGGGCCGCGTTGTGAAGGTGCATCTTGAGAAAATTGGCCGCAGCCTCGCGCTGGTCGGACAGCAGAAGATCGATCAAGGTCAGGTGCTCGCGGCAACGTCTCTCCGCCTGATTGCGATCGACGGCTTTCCGATACTCCATCAGGCGACGCAACCGGTCGAGACGCCGCAGGCCATCGAGAATGAACGCATTGCCCGAGCAGGCGGCAATGGTTTCGTGCAGCCGGCTATTCGCGTCGAACAGCGCGGCGGGCGAAGCCGTGCGCACCTCACCGTTGACGAGCGCCTCCTGCTCCGCACGGCATTGCAGCAGAGCCTCGCGATCGAGCCGAAAAGTCGGCTCCAGAATGCCGGCCGATTCGATCAGCAACCTGTAGCGATAGCCCTGCCGATAGGTTTCGGCCGAAGTCAGCATCGGCAGGAACATCCAGCCGTGCCCGGGCCGCCGTTCGATCCAGCCCTCCTGCGCCATGCGGCGCAGGATCGCATTCAGTTGCGCGCGGGTCACGCCGTAACTGCGCATCAACGCGTTTTCCGTGAAGCGGTCGGCCAGCTTGCCGGCCAGCCGGTCTTCGGCGATCGCGAGATAGACCGCTTCGTCATCGCCGGCGGCGGCCATCTCACCGGCGTCGGCCGACCTGCGGAATGCCGCTTCCGAGACGGCATAGCCGCCGTCGGGATGCGCCATGACGATCTCCTGCACCGCAAGGCGCTTCAAGGCTTCCCGCACCGGCGAGCGCGACACGTTGAACTGCTCCGCGAGGGTCCGCTCGGGCAGGCGTGTCCCGGGTTCGATGCCGGCAACGCGAATGTGCTGATGAATATGTGCCGCGAGCGCATCGGCTAATGGGCGGCTCATTCTGTCGTCCAGAGTAATAGATTTGCCGGGGATTGTAGCATGCCACTATCAGGTATTTTGATTGATAAATATACCTCTCTCACCGCTTTGCCGACCGAACAGGCTTTCAATGCACCTCCATGCCACTGCATATTTCTCGGGATATTCTGCGCGATAGCACCGTAGCGACCATAGAACGGGTATACCCCAGTGGTACAAATCATCTTCAAAAGACCAATCGAATGGTATATTGAAAAAACAAAATACCAAACAGATTTCATGTGCGGCAACCCGCGCACGCACGGAAACGGAACCCTCATCGAAAGGCAAACCTTCATGTTTCGCACCTTGAATCCGGCCACCGAATCCGTCGTGGCAACGTTCGACGCCGCTTCGCCGGCCCGCATCGAACAGGCGCTCGACGACGCCGTCGCCACTCAGCGGCCGTGGTCGCAAGTGCCGATCGCGCAGCGCGCGGCAGTCGTCGCGCGCATCGGCGAAGTACTGCTGCGTCGCAAGGAAACGTTGTCGCAACTGATTACGCTGGAGATGGGCAAGCCCATCGTCGAGGCCGAAGCCGAGATCGAGAAGTCGGCCGCGACCTGCGGGTTCTATGCCGCCAACGCGGCGCAGTTCCTCGCCGACGAACCGGTCGCCAGTGCCACGGGCAGCCAGATCGTCTACGACCCGCTGGGTGTCGTGCTCGCGGTCATGCCGTGGAATTACCCGATATGGCAGTTCATCCGCTTCGCCGCGCCCGCGCTCTGCGCCGGCAACGGGATCATCCTCAAACACGCCGGCAACGTGCCGCAATGCGCGCTTGCGATCAACTCAGTATTCGCCGATGCCGGTGTGCCGCCGGGACTCGCTGCGTCCCTGCTGATCCAGCCCGAGAACGTGGCGGCACTGATTAGCGACTCGCGAATCGCCGCGGTCACGCTGACCGGCTCGACCGCGGTCGGCAAGCTCGTCGCCTCGCAAGCGGGCGCCGCCATGAAAAAGCAGGTACTCGAACTCGGCGGCTCCGATCCCTTCATCGTGCTGGCGGACGCGGATGTGGAGCGCGCCGCGCAAGCGGCCGTCAAGGCACGCTTTTCGAACACCGGTCAAAGCTGCATTTCCTCAAAGCGCTTCATCGTCGACGCAGCCGTTGCGGACCGCTTCGTCGAGTTGTTCTGCGCCGGCGTGGCTCAACTGAAAGTCGGCGCCCCCACCGATCGCAGCGTAACCATCGGGCCGCTCGCGCGCGCCAATCTTCGCGACGAGCTGCATCGCCAGGTTGAACTGAGCGTTGCCGCTGGTGCCGTGCTAAAGACCGGCGGACAGCCGCTGCCGGGCCAGGGCTTTTTCTACGCGCCGACCGTTCTCGACCACGTGACGCCCGACATGGCCGCCGCTCGCGAGGAAACCTTCGGCCCCGTTGCGGCGGTCATGCGGGTCAAGGATACCGATGCGGCCATCGCGCTGGCGAACGATACGGAGTTCGGTCTCGGCGCCGCGCTCTGGACCACCGACCTGACGCGGGCACAGCAACTCGTGCGGAAGATCGAGGCGGGCGCCGTTTTCGTCAACAGTGTGGTGGCGTCCGACGCGCGGCTGCCGTTCGGCGGCATCAAGCAGTCCGGTTACGGGCGCGAACTCGGCGCCGTCGGCATGCGTGAATTCACCAACATCAAGACCGTCTGGATCAATCCGGCTCGCTGAGCCCGATCCACCTTCAGGAGAACATCATGACGATCAAAACACCATCGGGCGCGGCCCTGCTGCGCCCCGAAGACCTGCCGCGCTACGATCGCGGCGGCGGCGCGAGCACGACGCCGCTCGTCGGCAAGAACGTCGGGTCCGCGAGCTTCATCACCGGGTACACGTCGTTCGAGCCGGGCATGGAAATCCCGTTTCACAGCCATAACTGCGAGGAAAGCGTGGTGCTGGTCGAGGGCGATGCGATCCTCGACATCGACGGGCTCGAATACCGTTTGAAGCCGCTCGATACGACCTTTATTCCGCCGAACGTGCCGCATCGCTTTCGCAACATGTCGAAGACGAATCCCATGAAGATCCTCTGGATCTACGCGCGGCTCGATGCCACCCGCACGCTCGTCGCCAGCGGCGAAACGCGCCCCGTCTCGGCCGAACATCAGACTCCCTCTCCCTGAGCGTCAACATCCGCCATGCGTATTCTCGTTTGTCCCGGCGACGGTATCGGTCCCGAAATCATCGCCGCCTCCATGACCGTTCTCGCCCAGGCCGATCGCGTGTTCGATCTGCGTTTGCAGTACGACGTCGAAGACATCGGCTTCGCGAGCCTCGCAAAATACGGCACGACCCTCAGGCCGGAAGTACTCGAAAAAGCCGCCGGCTACGACGGCCTGATTCTCGGCACCATCTCGCACGCCGACTACCCGCCGCCGGATCAGGGCGGCCGCAATGTCTCGGCGGCATTCCGCTGCGATCTCGATCTGTACGCGAATATCCGCCCGGCCCGTACGCGCCCGTTTCTCAGCTCGAACCTTCGCGAAGGCAGGCAGATGGATCTCGTCATCATGCGCGAAGCGACGGAGGGCTTCTATCCCGATCGCAACATGCATCTCGGCTGGGGCGAAATGATGCCGTCGAAGGATATGGCGCTGTCGGTCCGCAAGATTACGCGCCATTGCAGCGAGCGCATCGCGCGGCGCGCTTTCGAACTGGCCATGAAGCGCAAGCGGCGCGTCACCGCGATTCATAAGGCCAACAGCTTCCACATGACCGACGGCCTGTTCCTCGAATGCGTGCGCAACGTGAGCAAGGATTTTCCGGAAGTCGAATTCGACGATCTTCTGATCGACGCCTCGACCGCGCACCTGGTGCGCTCGCCGGAACGCTTCGACGTGATTGTCGCGACTAACTTCTACGGCGACATCCTGAGCGACCTCGCGGCCGAATTGTCCGGCAGTCTCGGGCTGGCCGGCTCGGTCATGGCCGGAGAAACGCTCTGCTGCGCACAGGCCCAGCACGGTTCCGCACCCGACCTCGAAGGCAAGGACACCGCCAACCCGACCTCGATGATGCTGTCGGTCGGCATGCTGATGCGCTGGATCGGCGAACGACGCCGGCTGGCGAACTTCGTGGCAGCCGCAACGGCCATCGAAGCCGCCGTGGACGCCACGCTCGAAAACCCGCTGACTCGCACGGCGGACCTGGGCGGCACGATGGGTTGCAGCGCTTTCGGCAAGCAGGTCGCGCAAGCGCTCGCTGGCGCGTAATCAGGCCAGAGAACGTCGCTCGCCACTCGTACAGGACTGCATCAAGCAGGCAAGCGGGAGAGCCTTTCATCGGGAGCGCACGGCAACGCAAGCGGTCGTGTGCCTCGCCAGGAAAAAGACGCAGCAATAGCGGAGAACGGAAGATGCAAGTCGAATCGATCGGGCGAAATGGCGTTCACACGGCCCAGGAAGCAAGAACCGAGATACAGCGAAGTGCGCTGCGCAAGAATACGTGGCGCTTCATGCCATTGCTTCTGGTCGCGTTCATCATCAACTATCTGGACCGCACCAGCGTCGGTTACGCGGCCCTGACGATGAACTCAGACCTGCGCCTGACGCCCGCGCAGTTCGGATGGGGCGCCGGCATCCTGTTTGCCGGCTATTGTTTTTTTGAAATCCCGAGCAACCTGGCCTTGCATCACTACGGGGCCCGGCGCTGGCTCGCCCGCATCATGATTACGTGGGGACTCGCCGAAGCGGCGACCTCGCTCGTGCAAGGCCCGACCAGTTTCTACATCATGCGCTTCCTGCTCGGTGTCGCCGAGGCCGGTTTCTTTCCCGGGGCCACGCTGTTTCTTTCGTGCTGGTTCCCGCCACGGGAGCGAGTACGCGTGCAGGCGCTGTTCGCGCTCGGCATTCCGCTGTCGGCGATCATCGGCGCGCCGCTGTCGACCTCCATTCTGCGGTGGGGCGGATTCGCGGGGATGCATGGCTGGCAGGCCATGTTTATCATCGAGGGCTTGCCGGCCGTGCTCGTCGGCTTCGTCGTGTACGCCGTCCTGCGGAACAAGCCGGAAGACGCCCACTGGCTGACACCGGACGAGCGGACCGAACTCGCCCAGATGCTCAATGAAGGCACGGGTCAGCACATCAAGAAAGACCTGACCTCCGCCTTGAAGGACCCGCGCGTTCTCATGCTGGCGGCCATTCAGTGCGGCTTCGTGCTGGGCGGCTATGGGGTGGGAGTGTGGCTGCCGCAAATCCTGCGGGGCCACGGCCTGCGGCTGTCGGAAATCGGCCTGCTCGCCACCATCCCGCCGCTCGCCTCCGCCTGCGTCCTGTTGACCTGGTCGTATGTCGTCACGCTCAGGGGGAGGCCCGTGACGAACCTCGCGATCATGTGCCTGATCGGCGGCATCGGCCTCGCACTGGCGGCGCACTTCAACTCGCTGGGGGTCGTCATGCTGGGCATCACCCTGACCTCCGCGTCAACCATCTCGGCCGTCGGCATTCTCTGGACGATCCCCACCACCTTCCTGAGCGAGCGGGCCGCGGCGGGCGGACTCGCATTCATCAATTCGATCGGGACACTCGGCGGCTTTGCGGGGCCGTACATCATCGGCATACTCAAAGAGACGACCGGTGCTTTCTCGGCCGGCATATGGGCGATGTCGGGTTTCCTGTTCGTCTCGGCGATTCTCGCCGCCGTCCTCGTGCGCCTCGTCGAGAGCAAGTAAATCGCGCCCGCTCCGATCGGCCTGATGATTCCCTACCCATTCCCATGCGCCTCGCCTACGACTTCAGAACCAGTAGTTTTCGAACAGCGGCAGAACTCGACGCATGGCATCGGCAAAGTTCCGAGCCGGCTCTCGACCCCGATCTGCCGATCGTCGATTGTCATCATCATCTTTGGCAGCGCAAGAACGGAGACTATCTCGTCGACGACTTTCTCGCGGACCTGACGACCGGCCACCATATTCGAGCGACCGTTTTCGTGGAAGGCGGCACCTCCTATTGCGAGCATGCAAGTCCGGCGTTGCGCCCCGTCGGAGAAACGCGGTTTGCGGTGGCATCCGCGCTCGCGGCGCCCGCGCGATGGCGTAACGCAATCTGCGCCGGCATTGTCGCGAGAGCCGACATGATGCTGGGCGACCAGGTGGTGCCGGTGCTGGAAGCGCAGCATGAAGCAGCGGCAGGCCGCTTGCGGGGCATCCGTTTCCCGATCCGCTGGGATGCAGCCGGCATCGGCATGTGGGGACAGACGTACGCGCAAGGACGCAGCACCGACCGATCCTTTCGCGCGGCATTCCGTCACCTTCGCGCGTTCGACCTGAGTTTCGATGCGTTCGTCTATCACCATCAGTTGAACGAAATCGCCGCTCTGGCGGGAAGTTTTCCCGAGACCCGCATCATCGTGAACCACGTCGGCGGTCCCTTGGGCGTCGGTCCTTACGAGGGCCAACGCGATGCCGTCTTTGCCGAATGGAAGTCGGGGCTCGCACAAGTCGCCGCGCATTCGAACGTGTATATGAAGCTGGGCGGACTCGGCATGCTATACACCGGCTTTCCATTCCATCTGAACGCGGTGCCCCCCGGCTCGGAAGTACTCGCACGCTCCTGGGCCCCGTATGTTCACGAATGTCTGCAAGCGTTCGGCGTGACTCGCTGCATGTTCGAAAGCAATTTCCCCGTGGACCAGCAGAGCGCGAGCTACGGTGTCGTCTGGAATGCATTCAAGCGCTTGACCGCGCGATGCTCGCCTGACGAGAAACGCGCGTTGTTTAGCGCAACGGCGGCCCACGCCTACCGTCTTGCGCTGAGTTGATTCGATTCATGCACTCAGAATTTATAGGAACTGGTCAAGAAAACCAGGCGGCCCGGATTGAGCGTGACGAAATCTACGTAGTACACAGCGTCCTGGTAAAGCGTGCGATTAAAGACGTTCTTGATGCCAAGAATGGTCGACCAGTTTTTGGTTTGATAATGCACATTCAGATCGGTCTGCATCTGCCCGGGAATCTTGTACACCAGCGGTTGCACCGGTATCTCGTAGCTGCTGCGCGCCTGCAGGCCGATGCCGGCCCCCCATCCCCGCAGATGCTCGGACTGCAGATCGTAGCTCAGCCACAGGCCGCCCATATGACGCACGGGTGGAGTATTGTTTGTCGGTAACTGCTGCCCAGTGGTGTACGTATAGTTGAACGTCAGGTTCAAGCCGGGCAGTACCTGGCCCGCCACATTTATTTCGGCACCCCGATAGGCTTCATTTTCCGCCGGAAGGTATCCGCTGGGAGATCCCGGTGCCGGATAGAACGTATTTGACATTGCGGTCCGAAATACGTCGGCCGTGACACTCAGTTGATCGTCGAGCAGATTGAGCTTGACGCCGGCCTCTACCGAACGCCCCAGTGCCGGCGGCACGAGCACGCCCTGAATCAGAGGACTGAATGTATTGGGAACGAAACTCCGGAAGGTGTTGGCGAAGACGGACACATCATCGCTCAACTGATACAGCACACCGATATTAGGCAACCAGGCCGATTGCGCCGGCTGACTGTTCGACCAGGAGGTTCCGCGCGCGAGACTCGCCAATACGCGCAGTCGCCCCCAGCTCATCTGGTCTTGCAGATACAGGTTGTTGAAGTACTGCCTTGAACTGATGTTGTAGAAATCCCCTGCGACCGGCGGGAGTGTCGGCGAAGGAAAAGGGGCGAGGACCCCGGAGGCGATTTCATTGATATTCGTCCGGTAAATCTGGTACTCCCCCCCGAACATCAGGCTATTCTTGACGGCGCCGATCTGGAATGCCGTTTTTATATGATTATCAGTTTCAATCGAAGATGAACTGGTGGTGTATGTCCCGCCCGAATAGGGCATTGATGTCAGGTCGTATCCGAAGGGGAAATAATTATTTTCACTCCAGTCATTGATATTCTGATACTGCGTCCGGCTCTCGACTTCCCAGTCATGCCCCAGTTTCTGTTTGATGTCATAAAACAGCGTGTCGGATTTAATGAACTGGTTGTCCGGAGGGGTAGCACGCGCGTCGAGTCGAAGCGGCCCATCCGGGCCGACAAAAGTAATGGCCGTGGCCGGGAGGTTCTGGGCCTGATGCTGATAGCCGACAACGATGTCCGTCCCCCCCGATTTCCAGCCCAGCGTCGGCGCCACATAGAACGTCCGGTTACCATCGTATCCGCCATAGCTTTCACCAGAACGCTCACCTGACACCACCAGCCGGTAGGTCAGATGGTTATCCGGCGTCAGTGGCCCGCCCAGATCGACTGCGCCCAGCCAGTCCCCATACGATCCCGTCTGAACGGTTAATTCGCGAACCGGGTCCGCGGTCGGCTGCTTCGTCACGATATTGACCACGCCGCCCGGATACATGACGCCGGCCACGATCGAATCCGCGCCCTTGATCACCTCGATCCGCTCGATACCGGCCATGGGAATCGAAAGCGCGGTCTGGTTCCCGCTGACGTCATTGATTCCGTTTCTCATGACATTGGCCGTGAAACCTCTGGAAATAACGGCCGCACTATTTCCCTGAGACTGGCTCACGATCGGCAAGCCGGCCATCTCGAGTGCGTCCAGAACCGATTGCGTCTGGTGGCTTTTGAGTTGATCCGCCGTAATCACCTGGATCGACTGCGGCGTTTCGCTAATCGGCGTGTCGGTACGCGTAGCGGTATTGCTCGAATACGCGAGGAAGCCCGTGTTATCCGAGGGGACATTGCCCGTTACCGTAATCGCCGGCAACACCGTAGCGGCATCCGTGGCACCCGTTGCCGCCTGTTTTGACGACGCCGAGATGACCCATGTCCCCTCCTGCTTCTGTTCGGCTTTGAGATTCGTGCCTTTGAGCAGTTGATCCAGCGCGTCATGGATACTCAGCGTGCCCGACACCGCCGGCGCCATGCGATTTGCCACCGATGCGTCCGACGCAAGAATGTTAACTTTGCCTTGCAGGGAGAGCTTCGCCAGTGCTTCCGACAAGGGCAATGCCGGCAAATCTATTTTCACCGTTTGCGCATTCGCATATCCACTCGCAACCGACAGACAAGCCACGGCGACATAGTGCTTCCATGTTGTTTTTCTCGACGTCTGTTGCTTCATGGTTTTCTTGTAGCGTGTTTGAAAATTCACCACCTCAGCGACGAACCCGAGCGTTGCCGCCTTGTCCGTCAACGCCAGGCGATCGTATCCCCCTCGACAAACACCTGCCTCCCTTGCGGCCGGTGCCGTCTGACGATCCCGAGGTTCTTTTTCCACGTCCCGCATTTAAACCACATCCGGGAACAATTTTCAAATGCGCTACAGGAAAAATGGCGCCTTGATTCGCATCAAGGCGCCATTTTTATCGGCTTCGGCGGCCACGCGCTAAAGCCGATGCATCTTGCCGGTCTATCTATTTGCTGGAAGGAACGGCGCCTGCCGCACCGGCCTCGTCGCGCGCAGCGGCTGCCTGCCGCCGCTCCTCGCTCTCGAGCCTGAACGCGCGCCGCCCCGTGCGCGTGCCCACGACCAGCACGAACGACAGTACGGTCGTACCGACCAGATAAGCCGGCGGAACGAACCGGGCATCGGTAAAGCGCGAGACCACCGAGATATAGAATGGCGCGAGCCCGCCGAACAGCATCACGCCGATGTTGTAGGAGATCGCCACGCCCGTCGAGCGGCCCTGCACCGTGAAGAGCCTCACCAGCATGCCCGGATGCGCGGCGCCTTGCAGCGTCACGAACAGAATGCCGACCAGTTGCACGAGTATCAGCCGCGTCGCCGTGGGCGTGGCCAGCAGGAACCAGAACAGCGGGAACACGCAGATCAGCCAACTGCCGATAAAGAAGCAGAACACCCGGTACGGTCCGACACGATCGGCCAGCGCGCCGAATACCGGCGACAGCACGCACGAGATGATGCTCGTGACGAACACCGCCTGCAGCGAGGAACTGATCGGCAGATGCAGCTGGCTTTGCGCGTAGTGCGGCAGGTACGCATGCCACACATAGAGCAGCGACGTGCCGCCCATGATGATGCCGATCGCGCAAACGAGCGCGTCGCCATTCTCGCCGACGAAGTCGCGTAGGCGGCGACCGAGCGGCAGACGCGCGACGGCATTCGCCTGCATCTGACGGAACTCCGCCGACTCCCCGACGCTATGCCGGATGTAGAAACCGAACGGCCCGACCAGCGCGCCGACCAGGAACGGCAGGCGCCAGCCCCAGGCCAGCATGGCCTCGTGCGACAGATGCCGCGACAGCAGATAGCTGCACCCCGAAGACAGGATGGCTGCGATTCCCCACGTCAGCATGTTGAAACTGCCGTAGAACATCTTCTTGCCCGGCGGCGCCATTTCGTAAATCGTCACCGACGAAAGCGCGAACTGCGCGCCGACCGCGAAGCCCTGCACCAGCCGTCCGGCCACCACCAGCAGCGGCGCGGCGATGCCGATCGCGGCATAGCCCGGCGTCAAACCGAGCAGCAGCGAACCGACCGACATCGCCACCATGATCATCGACAGGGCCTTGACCCGGCCGGCCCGGTCCGCGTACATGCCCATCACGGCGCCGCCGATGGGCCGCACCAGAAAGCCGACGGCAAACGTCGCGAACGTGAGCAACAAGGATTCGGCGCGACTGACGCCGACGAAGAACGTCTGTGCGATCAGCGTCGAAAAGTAGCCGTACACCATGAAGTCGAACCATTCGAGCATGCCGCCGACTATGGTCGATACGATGACTTTCCGGAGCTTGCTGGTTTCGCTGTTTTTATCATTGGTCATATGACGGGCCTCCACCGTGCATCGTGCGAAATACCTTATAAAGAATGAGAAAACGCCTAGAAGCCCGCGGCGAGTCCGTCGCGCCGCGAATCGCTCGCGGCCACGTAGCCGCGCTCCGGGTCGTTGCGATCGAGCCTCCAGATGAACTGGCCCGAACCGAAGTCCATATACGGGTCGTTCATGCTCTTGATCTGATGGCCGCGTTCGCGCAGCCCCTGCACGGTCGCGGGATCGAGCGTCGCTTCGAGGTCGAGCGTGAAGTCGCGGTTGATCTTCCAGCGCGGCGCATCGCATGCGGCCTGCGGCTGCTGGCCGTAGTCGAGCATGCGCACCACGGTTTGCAGATGGCCTTGCGGCTGCATGTCGCCGCCCATCACGCCGAAGCTCATCACCGCTTCCTGCCGGCCATCGACCTGCTGCGTGAGGAACGCCGGAATGATGGTATGAAACGGCCGTTTGCCGCCCGCCACCACGTTCGGCGATTTCGGGTCCATCGAAAAGCCCCAGCCGCGGTTATGCAGCGCGATACCGGTGCCGGGCACCACCACACCGGAGCCGAAGCCCATGTAGTTCGACTGGATGAAGCTGACCATCATGCCGCGCTCGTCCACGGCCGACATATAGATCGTGCCGCCCGAGGCGGGCATGCCGAAGCCGAAATGCGTCGCGCGCTTCGGGTCGATCAGCTTCGCGCGCGATTCGAGGTAAGCGTCGTCGAGCATCTGTTCGGGCGTGACTTCCATCGAACGCGGGTCGGCCACATAGCGATAGATGTCCGCGAACGCGAGCTTCATCGCTTCGATCTGCAGATGCTGCGAATCGACGCTGTCCACCTTCAGCGATTTCACGTCGAACTGCTTGAGAATGCCGAGCGCGATCAGCGCGGCAATGCCCTGCCCGTTCGGCGGAATCTCGTGCACGGTATGGCCGCGATACTCCTTGCCGATCGGCTCGACCCAGTCCGCGCGACAGTTGCGCAGATCGTCCAGCGTCATCGCACCGCCGCACTCGCGCGAAAACGCGGCGATGCGCTCGGCAATCTCGCCTTCGTAATAGGCGCGCGGACCCTGCTCCGCGAGCAGGCGCAAGGTCGCCGCGTGGCCCGGAAAGCACACGCGCTCGCTGACCTCGGGAGCGCGTCCATGCGGCATGAACGTGCCGGCAAAACCGGGCTGATTCTGCAATTCGGGAATCGCGGCATTCCACTTGCGCGCCACCACCCCGGCCACCGCGTGGCCGCGTTCGGCGATTTCGATGGCCGGCTCCATCAGATCGGCGAACGGCAGCGAACCGAACTTCGCATGCAAGGCTTCCCAACCGGCGATCACGCCCGGCACTGTCGCCACGTCCCAGCCGCGTCGGGGCCGTTTCGCGATGCCGTTTTCCTCGCCGTAGCGGCTGCGGAAATAGTCGAGGTTCCACGCGGCGGGCGCCGCGCCCGACGCGTTCAGGCCATGCAGCTTCTGGCCGTCCCACACGAGCGCGAACGCGTCGCCGCCCAGGCCGCACGAGACCGGCTCGACCACGGTGATGGCCGCCGCCGCGGCGATGGCCGCGTCGACGGCGTTGCCGCCCTTCCACAGCATGCGCAGGCCGGCCTGCGCGGCGAGCGGATGCGAGGTCGAAACGATGTTGCGGGCGAACACGGGCGAGCGCGGTGTCGGATACGGGTTTTGCCAGTTGAAGCGCGTCATGGAGAAGAAAACCGGTTGGCGATAAAGCAATGACGAACGGCCAGAAGGGTCAGAAAGGCCGGATGGTGCAACGCTGCCGTCGGGCTCAGGCGGCTCTCGCCGCTGCTTGAGCAGGTGCCGAAGCAAGCGCCGGCGCGTCCAGCGGCGCCGCCACGAACTGGTAGAGATCCTTAGGATTCTCGGGCGCCGGAATCAGATCGATATCGCGGCCGATACCGTACTGGTTCGCGGCATCGCGCAGATAGCGCAGCGCCGAGAAATCTTCGAGCGCGAAGCCCACCGAATCGAACACCGTCACTTCCGAGGCGCTCGTGCGCCCCGCCACCTCGCCCGACAGCACGCGCCACAGCTCGATCACCGGGAATTCCGGCGGCAGTTGCTGGATATCCCCTTCGATGCGCGTTTGCGGTTCGAACTCGACCACCACGCGCGCGCCGGTCAGCACGTCCGCATGCAGTTCGGTCTTGCCCGGGCAGTCGCCGCCGACGGCGTTGACGTGCATGCCCGGCTCGATCATGTCGGGTGTGAGAATGGTCGCGTTGGTCTTGTCGGCCGTCACGGTGGAGACGATGTCGGCGCCGCGCACGGCCTCGGCCGCGCTCGCCGCGCGCACGAGCTTCAGCCCCGGCACGTCGGCGAGATTGCGCATCAGCTTGTCGGTGGCCGCCGGGTCCACGTCGAAGAGACGCACTTCCTCGATGCCGAGCATCGCGCGAAACGCGAGGATCTGGAATTCGCTTTGCGCGCCGTTGCCGATCAGCGCCATCGTGCGCGAGTCGGGTCTTGCCAGCGCCTTCGCGACGAGCGCGGAGGTTGCCGCCGTGCGCAGCGCCGTCATGATGGTGAATTCGCTGAAGAGCACGGGAAAACCCGTCTCCACTTCCGCCAGCACGCCGAACGCCATGACGGTCAGCATGTTGATGCGGGTGTTCTTCGGATGGCCGTTCACGTACTTGAAGCCGTAGAGCGTCGAGTCCGACGCCGGCATCAGCTCGATCACGCCGCCCGGCACATGGTTCGCCACCCGGGCGGACTTCTCGAATTCGTTCCAGCGCAGGTAGTCCGCGCGAATGTACTCGGCCATCTCCGTGATGAGCCGTTGCGTGCCGACCGATGCGGCCAGATGGCGCATGTCGCTTACGTCGATATATCTAGTCATGTTCTCACTCGTCAGTCTGGTGCGATGGTTCAGGATCAGGCGCCCAGCAGATAGCCGCTGCGCAGGGTCTTTTCTCCGGTCACGCGGCCAAGCGGATCGCCCGCCCGCACGTAGCGCACGTCGCGCCGCATGTAGAACACGCCGCTCGTGCTGCTATGCACGGCCGTGCGCGTGCCCTCGACCGGATCGACGACCACGAACATCTCGTCGCCGGCCTGCACGTGCGCGCCCTCTTCCACGCGATGCAGCAGCACGCCCGTGGCCGGCGCGTAGAACTGCTCGCTGCCGGCGAGCGGCGTGGCGGGATGCGGCAAGGGCGGCAGCGGTTCGACCGCTGCGTCGATCATGCCCGCATAGGTCAGGTACGAAATAATTGCTTCGGCATCCTGCCGAGCCAATTCGTCGCTGACGTCGCGTTGGCCGCGATGCTCGATCGTCACCGAAACGCATCCGTTGGGAATCGGATAGCGCCCGCGAAAGCGCTCCTGCAATTGCCACCATGTGAGGCTGTGCGCCTCGTCGAACGACTGGCCGCCGGAATCGAACGCCAGCAGCGAGGCCCGCGCGCCGAGATAGCGTGCGAGCGGCTCGGCCTCGTTCCAGATGGCCTCGCCCGTGTAGATGTGCATGGCCGCCTCGCGCGAGCAATGCAGGTCGAGCACGATGTCGGCGTCGATCGAGAGCTGCATGAGCGTGCGCTGCAGGTCGTCCACGGGGTGGCGCGGCGCGGCCTTGTCGAGCAGTTCGCGCCAGGCTTCGCGCACCACTGCGCGGTTGTGGAGCGCGTCGCCGTTCAGCCGGCCTTCGATGGCGTCGCCAATCTGCGCCGCGAGCATCGGAAAACCGCGATTGAAGTTGCGGCCGCTCGCCAGGTCGAAACGGCCAAGCGGATAGCCGAGCACGGCCTGGCCGAGCCCGATCGGGTTGGCCACGCTCAGCACCACGCACTCGGCGCGCAGGCTGCCCGCTTCCTCGAGTGCCCGCAGGCGCGTCTTCAGCCACGCGGCGACCAGCATGCCGGGCACTTCGTCCGCATGCAGGCCGGCCTGCACGTAAACCTTCCTGCCGGTGCCCGACGGGCCGAAGCGATCAACATACAAATGATGCGCCGTACCGTCGGCGCCCGGCAGCAGCCGGTGAGTGTCGCGAATTGACATGGACCTGGAGTTCCTCGGTTGCGATGCGCGGCTGAAAAGGCAGCGCATCATGGATGACACCATCTTAAGTACGCGCGGCAAGCTCAGGAAGCCAGCTCCGGGCTATCGCGATCCACGATTCAGATCACTAGTATCCAGTTCGCATCTGGTTCGCATTGGGTTCGCGCCCGGTTCGCAAGCAGTTGGCATTTCGCTTGCATTCCGCGCGGGGCGCGCGCCCGCTGCGCTACGTCTTCGCGCCGCTCGTCACGCCACGCCGCAGGCGCGCGTAGGACGCGAGCATGCTCGCCAGCAGTTGTGCCGAGGTGGTGAGCGGCGACGCGCTGCGACGGGTCAGACAAATGTCGCCAGGGCTAAAGGTTTCGCGAACCGGAATCCGGATCAGCGAGCCGGAGAACAGCTTGAAATCGACCAGCACGCCGGGGTCCATCGTCAGATAGTCGGTTTCGCTCACGAAATAGAGCGATTCGAGCAGCGTCTCGGCCGTGATGACGATCTTCGGCACGCCGAGCCCGCGCTCCGAAAATATGCCGACGAGCCGGTTGGCGGCGAATCCGGTAATGCCTTCGCGTTTGAAGCCGATCCACTCGCAGTCGGCCAGCTCGTCGATCGAGGTGGCATTCGCCTTGGGATGCCCCGCGCGCGCGATCACGGCGGGCGACGAGCGATAGAGCCGGTCGATCTCGAGATCGGCATCGTCGATATCGGGCGAGAGCGGACAGAGCGCGAAGTCCAGACGGCCGTCGCGGATACGCTCCAGCAGCATCAGCGACGGGCCGCTCGAGATATGCACGAGCACGTTCGGATAGTCGGCCATGAAGCGCTTGAGCACCGGCATCAACAGATCGGCGAGCGGTTCCGAGGTCACGCCGAGCGCGATTCGCCCCGACGGCATGCCCTCGACCTCGCGGATGTCCTGCTCGATCCGTTCGCAGTTCTTGAGGATCGCGGTTGCGCGCATGAGCAGCATTTCGCCGAACGACGTGAGGCTGATGCCGAGATGCGAGCGCGTCAGCAGCGACACCGAGAGCTCGGCTTCGAGGCTCTGGATCGCATGCGTCAACGCGCTCTGCGCGATGCCGAGCGAACGGGCCGCGGCCCGGAAACTGCCCTGCTCGACCACGGTGCAAAATGCCTTCAGCTGGCCTAAGGTCATCTGAACTTCTCCATTGAGCGGATCGGCGGGCGCGCTGCCGGGTGCGGGTGCAGCGCGGTGTTGCGGTGGCCGCTCACCGGCGTGGACACAGACACCGGCACCGACGCAAACCGGGCGCACCGCCCGCAGGTCCGGCATCGGCCACGCACGGCGTCCTGGCCCGCCTTCAACGCAGCGCGACCGTGTGCGCCGCCGCGCCGTCCACGCGGGTCATCAGCGGCAGCGCGCCCTGCGCGCGATCCGGGTCGAAATAGGCGTCGTCGGGCTGGCGCGGCGGCGGCACCTCGCGCACCTGCACGCGAAATCCGCTCTCGCGGTCGCCCCGCAGTTCCGGCACGGCTCGCAGCAGGCGTCGCGTGTACGGATGACACGGGTCGTCGAACACGGCATCGCGAGTGCCCGCCTCGACGATATAGCCGCGCAGCATCACCAGCACATGCGAGGCGATCTGCTCGACCACGCCGAGATCGTGCGAGATCAGCAGGCACGCGAAGCCGTAGCGCGCCTGCAGCGACGTGAGCATGTCGAGCACCTGCTTCTGCACGGTCACGTCGAGCGCCGACACGGGCTCGTCCGCGATGATGACGGCGGGACGGCTCACCAGGGCGCGCGCGATCGCGACACGCTGCCGCTGGCCGCCGGATAGCTCGTGCACGAAGCGCTGCGCATGCTCGGCAAGCCCCACGTCGGCCAGTGCCGAGCGCACCCGTTCGTCGCGCTGCGCCGCGTCGAGCGTCCGGTCCGCGCGCAGCCCTTCGGCAACGAGTTCGCCCACGCGCATGCGCGGATCGAGCGACGAGTACGGGTCCTGAAACACGATCTGGATGGCGCGCCGCGCCGCCTGCAACGACTTCGGCCCGCCGTCGAGATAGGTCGCGCCATTCAGCAGCACGTTGCCCTCGGCCGGGTTCACGAGGCCGAGCACCGCCTTCGCGAGAGTCGTCTTGCCGCTGCCTGATTCGCCGACGATCGCGAGCGTTTCGCCGGCACGCAACTGCAACGACGTGGGAAAGACGGTGCGTACGCGCGCGGGCGCGCCACCGTGCGGCCGCAGCTTCGCGCGCAGCCAGTTCGCGAGAGTCGCGCGCGGCGCGGCGTAGTCGATCGCGACGTCGCGCATTTCGAGCACGGGTGGCACGCTTTCGCCTGGCGCTTCACCTGGCGCCTCACTTGGCTCATCACCTGGCGCTTCAC
This sequence comes from Paraburkholderia sp. Cy-641, assembly GCF_011752945.1. NCBI lineage: Bacteria > Pseudomonadati > Pseudomonadota > Betaproteobacteria > Burkholderiales > Burkholderiaceae > Paraburkholderia > Paraburkholderia sp. Cy-641. The sequence goes on along the minus strand of NZ_VWWM01000032.1, from coordinate 44,141 downwards.
GCGACGTGTCGGCAAGCGATGCAGTACGGCGCGGCAACGCATCGAGCAGCGCCAGCGTATAAGGATGCGAAGGTCGCGACAGCACGCGCGCGGCCGGCCCCGTTTCGACCGCGACGCCTGCGCGCATGACCAGCACGCTCTCGGTATAAGCGGCGACAAGCGCGAGATTGTGGCTGATGAAGATCAGCGCCGTTCCTTCCTCGCGCGTGAGTTCCGTCATCACGTCGAGCACTTCCTTCTGAACCACGCAATCGAGCGCGGTGGTCGGCTCGTCCGCCACTAGCAGCTTCGGGCGCAGCAGCATCGCCGAGGCGAGCATGATCCGCTGCCGCATGCCGCCCGAAAATTCGTGCGGATAGCGCTTCATGCAGTCTTGCGGATTGCGCACGCGCACCCGTTCGAGCATGACTTCCGCGCGGCGCACCGCTTCGTCGCGCACGAGTCCGCGCCTGCGCACCAGCGCCTCGGTCAGTTGCACGCCGATCCTGAATGCCGGATTGAGCGACACCATCGGCTCCTGAAACACCATGCCGATACCGACGCCGCGCGCCTCGCACCATTGCGCGCGCGTCTGCTCGCGCAACGAATGGCCGTCGAAGCGGACGTCGCCGCCCGCGATCCGCGCGGAGTCGGGCAGCAGCCCCAGCAGCGTCTTGCCGATCATCGTCTTGCCGCTGCCCGATTCGCCGACGATCGCGAGCGAACGGCCCACGTCGAGATCGAAGCTGACGGCATCCACGACTTTCTTCGGCGCGCCGCCCGGCACGTTGAAGGCGAGCGTCAGGTCGCGTACGCTCAGCAGCGGCGCGCCGGACCCGGGCAACGCGGACACGTCGGGCCGCGCCGTGTTCGAAACAGGCGCGCTCATCGCGTCACTCCTTTCATGCGTGGGTCGAGCAGATCGCGCAGCGCGTCGCCGAGCATGTTGATGCCGAGCAGCGCGAGCGAAATCGCCACGCCCGGAAAGATGGCAAGCCAGATCGCGCGGTCGATCGCATCGCGGCTGTCGGCCAGCATGCCGCCCCAGGTCGGCGCGGGCGGCGGCACGCCGAGGCCGAGAAAGCTCAGTGCGCTTTCCGCGAGCAGCGCCGAGCCGAACAGCGAGGTCGCGAAGACCAGTAACGGCGCGACCGTATTCGGCAGGACATGCCGCCACAAGGTCCACGCGCCGCCATTGCCCATCGCCTGAGAAGCGACGACGAAGTCGCGGCTGCGCAGCGAAAGCGTGCCGCTATGGGCGAGCCGCGTGACCGAGGGCGTGTAGGCCAGTCCGAGCGCCAGCACGACCGCGCCTTCCGAAGCGCCGAGCACGGTCATGATGCCGAGCGCGAGCAGCAGGCCGGGAAACGCCATCAGCGCATCGGTCAGCATCAGCACCAGCCGGTCAAACCAGCCGCCGACATAGCCCGACACGGTGCCGAGCGTCGTGCCGACGACGAGCGCGAACAGCACCGAGCCGATGCTGACCGTCACGCTGACGGCGGCGCCCGCCATCACGCGCGAGAGAACGTCGCGGCCGAATTCGTCGGTGCCGAACCAGTGGTGCAGGCTCGGGGCCGCATAGCGCGTAACGAGATCGACCGCGGTCGGATCGTAGGGCGTATAGACGAGACCGAGCAGCGCGGTCAGCACGAGCCAGCCCACCAGTACCGTGCCGATCGCGAGATTGAGCCGTTTGAACAGGGAGAGTTTCATTTACATTTTCAGGCGCGGATCGAAAACCGGATGCAGCAGGTCGACGATCAGATTGACGAGCACGTAGAGCAGCGCGATCACGAGCAGACAGCCTTGCACCACCGGATAGTCGCGCGCGTAGATGCTTTCGACGAGCAGACGGCCCATACCCGGCAGCGTGAAGACCGTTTCGATCACGGCCCCGCCCGCCAGCAGATGGCCGAGCACAAGCCCGATCACGGTGAGCGCCGGACCGAACGCATTCGGCAGCGCGTGGCGCATCAGCACGCGCGGCTCGGAAAGGCCCTTGGCGCGCGCGTGCGCGATGTATTCGAGCCGCAACACTTCGAGGCTGCTCGCGCGCATGATGCGGATGATTACCGCGATCTCGCCGAGCGCGACCGCCACCACGGGCAGCACGAGATAGCGCACGGTGCCCCAGCCCGCATCGCCGAAGCTCTGATAGCCGAAGGTCGGCAGCCAGTGCAGCTTCACGCCGAACACCCACATCAGCAGAATGCCGACCCAGAAGCTCGGCAGCGACACGAACAGGATCGCGGTGAAGACGATCGCGGGGTCCGCGCGCCGGTTCTGCGACCATGCCGCGATAAGACCTGCCGGAATCGCGATCAGGCTGGCCATGAACGTCGCGGCCAGCACGATCTCGGCGGTCACCGGAAAGGTGGTGGCGATCAGTTCGGAAACCGGCTGATGCCGCACGATCGACATGCCGAGGTCGCCATGCATCAGATGCGAGAGCCACAGCAGAAACTGATCGGCGACGGAGCGGTCGAGCCCGAACTGGTGACGCATCTGCGCGAGCAACGCCGGGTCGTTGATGTCGCCGAGCATCAGCGTGGCGGGGTCGCCGGGAATGGCGCGCATCATGCCGAACACGAGCACGGTGACGATCGCCACGGTCGGCACCGCCATTGCAATGCGCTTGAGTAGATAGGACACCATGCTGATCCTTAGTGCTTGATGATGTTGAACACGCGGATGCGCCGCATCGGCCACGAAGCCACGCCTTCGAGGCGGCTGCTTACGAGCAGCAGGTCCGGCGTGTAATACAGCATGATCATCGGCACATCGGCGATCATCATGGCGTGCAGCTGCTCGAAAACCTTCCTGCGCACGGTTTCGTCCGTCTCGCCTTGCAGGCTGCGCAACAGCGCGCGCGCCGCGGGGTTCTCCCATTGCGCCATCGGAATCTTGGTCTTGTCGCCGAGCACGTCGCTATACATCAAGGCCGGATCGAGACGCGCGGAGTAGTCGAACGCCATCATCTGAAAATGACCCGAATGAAAGTCCACTTCCTGCTTGCCCCATTCGACGATGTCGAGTTTCGTCGGGATGCCGGCCTGGGTCAGCAGCGATTGCACATACACCGCCAGCGTGTACATGGACTCGAAACTGCGGTTCGTCTCCAGCGTCAGCGGTTGTCCCTTGTAGCCCGCGGCCGCAAGCAGCTGCTTCACCTGCGCGAGATTCTTCGTGTAGCCCACCGCATCGGCCCGCGTGAACAGCGTGTTCGCGTCGGGCACGAGCGACGGGTTGTAGCGTGCGTGCCCGTCGGTCACCGCGTTGACGATGCCCGGCAGATCGAGTGCGAGGGCAATCGCGCGCCGGATGCGTACGTCGGAGAGCAACGGGTCGCGCGTCTGCATCAGCAGCGCGGCCGGATCGGTGCCGGGCCCGGTGACGAGACGCCAGCGCGGGTCCGGAGGCAGCACGCCGTTCTCGCCGACCGATGTCAGATCGATCTGGCCCGCGACCAGCGCCGACTTCTGCGCAGCCGCATCGGGAATCACGACGAAACGCACGTCGCCGTGCGCGAGCTTCGCGCCGGCGTAACCGCTGGACGGTTCCGGGCGCGGACGGTAGCCGGCAAACGGCTTGAGCAGCACATACTGTCCGCGCTTCCACTCCGAAAACACGAACGGACCGGTGGCCACGGGCTTGAGCCAGTGGCCGTCGGCATCGACGCTCGACGGACTCAGCACGGCGAGCGGACAGCGCGGATCAACCATGCGCGTCAGAAACAGCGCGTAGGGCCGATCGAGTTGGAACACCACCGTATGGGGGTCCGGCGTGCGGACCTCGACGACGCGCACGCCTCGGCTGCCGTCGTAGGCATTACGGCACTCGAAGCCGGAGCTGCGCTTCATCAGGAATTCGAAACTCCACTTGACCTCTTTCGAGGTCATCGGCGTGCCGTCATGAAACAGCACACCGTGGCGCAGATGGAACGTATAGGTCCGGCCATCGGGCGAAATGTCCCAGCTATCCGCGAGCATCGGCCCCACGCTCTGGTCGGCCCGCAAGGCGACCAGCGATTCGACGACGTTGCCGAGGATATTGTCGGTCGTGGTGTTGCGGGCGACGTTGCCGGGCATCGAGGTCGGCGTGTCCGCGACCTGGGCCACGCGAATCTCGCTTTGCGCCGCCGTGCTCATCTCGGCCATGGCGAGGGCCGGCAGCAGCCCGATATGCGCGCAAGCCAGCACGCCGAGCGCCGCCGCTGCGCGCCTTGCCGCAGTCAGACCCGCGAGCCTGCCTGCCCGGAAGCGGCGCGATGTCATAACGGTATCCCGAGCGATGTCCTGAGCAGGTGCCCTGCGCAAGCAAAAGAAAGCGGCCATGGCGCTGGCGTGCTGACATTCGAATCTGACATCCGGTCTCCTGATCGATATCCCTGTCGCGCCGGGCAAACCTGAGTGCCACGGTGTGCGGTGCGCGAGCGCGTTTATCGCGCCGCTGACGACGATGCTAAGCACACGGATAGGCGCAAGGAAGTCTGGTCAAAATATCGCGATCCATATTTCCGATCACCGGATGAAGCACACGCGTACCGCGAAGCCCAAAGCGGCAACGGCAAACGGAGGTCGGGAAAACTGCCGGGAAAGCCGGCGCGCTATGGCCGCGCTATGGCCGCGTTATGGTGGCGCCGGCAGCCTGCGTCGAGGCGACGACGGCTACGGGACCAGGTGCGAAAGAACGAGCACGAGCACGCTCGCGGTACGGAATCGACGCTGCGCCGGTCGAGCCGTCGAGTGAGCGGACTGGCGTGTCAGAGAATCTGCCGATGCGCCATGCGCGAGTACGAAATCATCATGGTGATGAGTTCCTGCATGACCGGCGTGGATGGCGCATTGCGCCTGCGAACGAGGCAGACTTCGCGCGGATCGAAACCTTCCTTGATCGGTATGGAAATCAGCGAGGATTTATACAGTTTGAAATCGACCAGCGCGCGCGGCTCAAGCGTCAGATAGTCCGTTTCCGAAACCATGTGCAGTGTTTCGAGCAGCGACTCCGCGGTAATGACGACCTTCGGAACCCCCAGGCCCTGCGACCTGAACAGGCTGACGAGCCGGCTCTCGGCTCCGCCGATGATATTGCGCGTCAGCAAGCCAATCCATTCGCAGTTAGCCAATTCCCGGATCGACGTTGCGGATGCCTTCGGATGCCCTTTGCGCGCGATGATGCCGGCGGTCGATTCGTAAAGACGCTCGATGTTCATGTCCGCATCGGTGACCTGCGGCGAGATGGGGAAGATCGCGAAATCGAGCCGGCCGTCGCGAATCCGTTCGAGCAATTGCAATGACGATCCGCTCGAAACATGCACGCGTACACGCGGGTAGCTCGCCATGAATCGCTTGAGCACCGGCAGCAGCACTTCCCCGAGCGGCTCCGATGTCATGCCGAGCGAGATCGTGCCGGTCGGTTCCCCGCTCAACTGCTGCATATCTTCGGAAACGCGATCGCAGTCGCTGATGATCGCCCGGGCGCGCGCCAGCAAACGCTCTCCATGCGGAGTCAGGCTAACGCCCTGATGCGAGCGGCTGAGCAGCGTAACGCCGAGTTCGGTTTCAAGACTCTGGATGGACTGAGTCAGCGTGCTCTGCGAGATGTCGAGAGAGCGTGAGGCCGCGCGAAATCCACCTTGATCGAATACCGTGCAAAAGACCCGAAGCTGATTCAACGTCATACGGAAGCCTGTTCAACCGAAGAGCGCCACTGAAGGGAGGACGTGCGATCGTAGCACATCGATCCGCGCCATCCGAGGTCCCGATCCGCTCGACGGCCGCGGCACTCCGCGTTCGCACCCACCCTCCCCGCGCGCCGCGATAGCGGCTCGCCAGGCGGACGATCAGGCCTATCGCGATCTCCAAAAGCAATCGTTATCGCCAATATGGCGTGGCAGACTCCATCCCAATACAAAGCCGGATGAGCGAACCGACAGAACCATCGCTCAGAACAGGCTGTCATCTTGGAGGCTGACAACGTCATGGTTCATCTCGTCGGACGAATTGCGAAAGCGATCTTCATGGATCGCCCCAAACAGGTACGCAGGTTCGCAATGGACTGCTCCGTGAATCGTGCGGGATTATCAAACCGGACCGCGTTTTTGACGAGAGGCAATCCGACCGGCTGCCTTTCGCCTGTCTCGCCGCAACGTTCCTAAGCAGGAAACGCCGCGTGGCGTAGCGTCCTGCACCGGACACACCCGCGCTCATTCCGATTCCCCGACCGGGAATCCAGCGTGCCCGGCCCCCCTTAACCTGCGTTCATGCGGACCTGGCATGCTCGCGCCTCGCAACGGCCGCCTCACAACGGTCATTACTTAGCCATACGAATCAATCAAGGCATTCCTGAATCACCACGACGATAGTCCATATTAAACTTGAGAAAAATCGCAATGAAAAAGACCCTACTTTCCGCATTGATCGGTGCGACCTTAAGCGGCAGTGCCTTTGCACAGAGTTCGGTAACGCTCTATGGCTTGATCGATAGCGGGTTCGTCATCAACAGCAATGCGGGCGGCAAGCGGCAGTTCGAGATGACGTCCGGCAATCTTCAGGGCTCGCGCTGGGGGATGACCGGCACGGAAGACCTGGGCGGCGGTCTGCAGGTACTCTTCAAGCTCGAGAGCGGTTATACCGTCAACAACGGTGCATTGGGCCAGGGCGGCGACCTGTTCGGCCGTGCCGCCTGGGTTGGCTTGCACAACGATCAATACGGCGCACTGCTGCTCGGCCGCCAGTACGACCCCGTCACCGTCAGCCTCGCCCAGTTCACGTCGGCCGGCGCCGCGGGCAACGGCGAAGTCACGGAATGGGCCGGCCCCTTCGGCGCTCACCCGGCCGACCTCGATAACCTCGGCGGCACCAATCGCACGAACAACTCGATCAAATACAATTCGCCGGACTTTCATGGCCTGACGTTCAGCGCGTTCTACAGCCTCGGCGGCGTGGCCGGCAATTTCACGCAGAATCAGATCTATAGCTTCGCATCCGTCTACCGGCACGGCGGCTTCGCGGCCGGCGTCGGCTATATGAATCAGCGCGATCCGAACTATTCGTACTGGGGCGACAAGCCGAGCAGCGCGACGGCAACGTCCGCCAGTTCCCTGAACATGTCCAGTCCGGTGATCAGCGGTCTCGCTTCGGCGGGGCTCATGCAGGGGATCGTGGCCGGTGCGCTGTATAACTTCGGCAGCGTGACGCTCAAAGGCGCCTATAGCAATGTTCGATATCAGGATCTCGGCCATGAGCCGGGCAATGGCCTGAATCCGCAGCACCTGAGCGGGGAAAGCATCTTCAATATCGGCGAAATTTCCGCGTCGTACCACCTTACGCCGGCATTCCAGCTCGGCGCCTCATACGCGCTGACGAACCGTTCGTCGGTGGGCGCGCTGGAGAACGCGACCTATAACCAGGTCAATCTGGCCGCCGACTATGCGCTGTCCAAGCGCACCGATCTTTATCTCGTCGCCATCTATCAGCACGCGAGCGGCCAGGACACGACCGGCAAGAGCGCGGTGGCGGCAATCGACGGGCTGACGGCGTCGTCGAATGATCGCCAGTTCGCCACCACGTTCGGTATTCGCCACCGCTTCTAAGCACTGCAACGTCGAGGCATGCCGGGCACCTGACGGCATGCGCCCGGTGCCCGGCATGGCCGGATGCCGGGGCTCAACACATCACGCGGCGATCACGTCACGGGTGCGTCGCGGACCACCCGCCGCGCCCGTTCAATCGCAGGGCAAGCGGAAAATCACGCAATAGTTCGCAAGCGCATAGCGATTGCCGTGCATGTCGCTCAGATCGCTTGCCGATCGATCCGAATCGCACAGCGTACCGCGCACACCCGAGGCCGGCCCCGCGTTCCAGGCGAGAAACCGCCCCGTGTCATCGCAGTTCATCTGATTGACCGGCGTCAGGCCATAGCCGACCGTTACGGCACCACTCAGCGCACGAGCGGCAACCAGTTCGACCTGTGTCCCATCGACGATCCGCGTGTGCGAGATCGGGACGCGGCCCGTCTGGTCATACAGTTCGAAGCCGTTCATCCCGTCGTCGAGTTGCCGGACCAGCGACGTATCGAAGCGCAGCGGCGGCACCGGCACATGAAAGTCGACGCCAACGCGAACGCTGTCCCGTTGCCGTGCACGCGTCGGCTCGAGCGGCCGCCATTTCTCGCCCGTCGTCAGCCAATGGGCGATGCTTTTTGCCAGATAGTGCCCGTACCAGCGATAGCCGTGATTGGTCAGATGCAGCCCGTCCGCATACGGGAACGGGTACATGGGCGCCACGAGATGCAGGTTCGGGTTGTCGCGTGCTTCCTGCCAATGCGCGAGCGGAATTTCAACCGAGGGATGCAGAGCGGTTCCCGCATAGCGCCCATGGCTGGCGGTCTGATAGAGAAACATCGGAATCGGACGGGTCACGCCGGTCACCGCTTGCAGGTCCGCTTCGAGCGTGCGTTGCAGCAAGGCGACCTGAGCGCGATACCCGACGAGGCCCGTACCGAGCAACGCATCGGCTTCACCCTGCATCAGCGCCAGCGCCGATACGCGGTAGGTCAGTCCGCGGCGCTGCGCTTCCGCGCGCGCCCACCGTACCTGCTCGACGATGTCGCGATAGGGCGGCGTGTCGCGTTGCAGGTTGGCGATTTCTTCGCCGCCCACGCCGACCGCACTGACGATAGTCCGATGCGCCGGCCGGCTCACCGGCCGCAGACGGCCAAGCCAATGGGCAAATCCGGACAGACAGGTTTCGACTTCCGCTTCGAACGCATCGACCAATGCTTGAGGCTGCTTGCCGAGCGCCCGGATACCGGTGTCGTACATGAGCGTGCGCTGGAGCGGCGTGGCGAGCGCAGGCGCACCCTGCGCGCCGATTGCAAGCGATTGCCCCGTGGCAATGAAATGTTCCAGATCGTATTCCGGTACGGGCGGGTGTGAAGTCGTCATGGGGCGGTGGCACACGTTGTCGCGATTCGATGACATGGCAATGTCGGCCGACCATCCTATGTGCGCGGAATGCGGCGCACAAGCCAGATCAGGGTTATCGCGATCAACGATTCCGATCACCCCATGGCAACCCTCACGCGCGCAGCGGAACCGGCGCCGCCTTGCGACGGGTCACGAGCAGCAATACCGCGCACGCCGACAGGAGTTCGAACGCGGCGGCCACGAGAAAGATCGGCGTGAAGTCCCATTGCGCCCGGACCATCGCGCCGCCAATCGCCGGACCGATCATGCCCGCCACCTTGGAAGCGCCATGCGCCCACGCCACGCTGGTCGCGCGCATCTCAGCGGGAGAGATCGTCGCGCAAAAGGCATTCAGCGCGCCCCAACTGCTGTTGTACAGAAAGCCGAGCGCCGCGAACGCGAACGGTGCCCATTGCGAATACACGTCCATGGTCGCAATGACCGCGACGATCAGCGCGGACGCCGTCAGATAGCTCGGCAACACGCGCGCCGCGCCGAAGCGGTCCATCACGAAGCCGCTGCTCGCCGTGCCGATCACGCCCGCAATCGCGCTGACGGCAAGCAGTCCTGCGATGTGCGCCATGGGCATGTGACGCGTGAGGTGCAGCAGCGTCGTGGTCCACGAGTTGTTGATGTAGCTGAAAATGCCGGTCGCGAGGTAAGCCCCCCAGAGCAGCAGCGTAACGGCCGCACGGCCGTTCGTGAACAACACCTTCGGCGAAAGCTTGTACACGCGCTGATGCTTGTCGTGCACGGCATAGCGTTGCCCGGGCGCCGCCACGAACGCCGGATCGAGGCGGCGCAGCGTGTTGCCGATCGCCGGGTTCGCGGGGTCGCGCATCGCCAGGAATTGCAGCGACTCGGGCAGCCATAGCCACAGGCAGCCCGCCAGCACGAGCGGCAGCAGGCCGCCCACCCAGAACGCCGCCTGCCAGCCGAACGGCAGTATCCACGCCTGCACGCTCGCGCCGATCAGGTTGCCGCCCGCATAGCCGCAAAACACCACCGAAACCGCCGCCGAGCGATACTTCGCGGGCGCGAACTCGTTGGCGAGCGTAATGGCGGCGGGAATCACGGCACTGAAGAACAGCGCCGCCGCGAAGCGCATGACGTCGAGTTCCAGCACGCTGCGAACCTGCGAGGTGGCGATCGTCAGCACGGCAAACACGGGCATGGCGACGAGCAGCACGCGCCGTCTGCCGAAGCGGTCCAGCATCGGGCCGGAAACCAGCGTGCCGATCAATAGCGCCAGTTGTTGAAGGACGAAGACCTGGGTCAGCGCGGCCGGATGTACGTTCAGCCCGTGCGAAAGCGCGGGAAGAATCAGCCCCACCATGAAGATGTCATAGCCGTCGACGACCATCGTCGCCGCCAGCAGCGCAACGATCAGGATATGCAGCCACCGCAGCGGCTGATTGCCCAGTAACGTCCCGACGTTGAGCGTCGTCGTTTCGTTCATGCTGTTGTCTCCATTGTCTTTATGTCGTGATGACGGTGCCCGCGATCCGGTCCGCGCAAGCAGGCCGCGGCGGACGCGAACACGTTAGCGAATCGGTTCCGGCCGAAGCAAGCGGCCATTGGGCTATGTCTCTATAGCCCGAACACTATGAGCCCGGCAGATCATGCCAAAACCGCGCGCATAGCGCATCGAGTTGCGCAGGCTCCGTCGCGGCACGCCGGGCCGTGTCGACGAGGTCCGCCGCCGGGTGCGCGCCGAGCATCCGCGTCGCCTTGCCGGCGAGTTCGCCCATGCCGAAACGCAGGGCCGGATCGCCGGCGCTGTCTGCAACGGTAAGCTCGTGCGTGCTCGCACCCGCCCGCACACTCACGCGTGCCGGCCATTTGGCGGGGTACAGGCCGTCGAGCGACGGGTCGGCCATCACTCGCACACGCGCCGCAAAGTCGGCGAGATCGGCCGTCCATCGCAAGCCGTCGCGCGCGACGTCGTCGAGCGACGCCGGCTGCAACGCCGTGAGCGCGAGTTGCCCGCGCACGCTGACGAGGCTCGCGAGCCGGCCGGCCTCGGGCGGCTCGCGATCGAGCATCGCCGCGTAGGCGGACGGCACACGCACCTCTACCGCTTCGATCGCTGCGGGATCGAGGCCATCGGCAAGCAGCGCCTGCAAACCGTGCACCGCTGCCAACGCCTGCTTGGCCGCGCAGTGAGGCTTGACGCTGATCGACTCGCGCGCGGGCGCATCGCTGTCTTTGCGCGCCAGCCACGCAGCATTCGCCGCTTCGCCGCCGATGCGCCCGAGCCACGCATCGTTGAGCAGAGCGACGTCGCCGTCGATGCCGTCGGCCGCCGCCAACGCCGCGACGCAACCGGCACGGACCGCCTGGCCGAACAGCAGCCAGCGGCCCGGACGCTGTCCCGTGGCACGGCCGATCGGCGGCGGCGTTTGCGCCGCCGCCAGCGCGAGCGCATGACGCATCCGCTCCGGCGTCAGGCCGAGCAGCCGGCCCGCCGTCGCCGCCGCGCCGAACGGCGCCACCATGTAGCTCGGCCATCCGCCGCGCGTGAGCAACGACACGCCGCCCAGCGCGAGCGCAAGGCGAATCGACAGTTCCTCGCCGACGAACAGCGCATCGGCAAAGCGCGACGGCGCAGCCTCCCGCGCGAACGACATACGCAGCGTCAGCGCCGCGGGCAGCACGATCGCGCTCGGCGTGACGGCGCTGGACCGGTGAATGTCATCGACTTCGGTCAGCCGCATCGTCGCGGCGAGGCTCGCGCAGGCGGCGAGCGGCCCGCCGTCGGTATCGGCGACGAAGCGCCGCACGGCCTGGCCTTCCGCGCTCGCCGCGCCCGCGAGCAAAGCAATGGCCGAATCGGCGAGTTGCAGGCCGATCGCCTCGCGATGCGGCTCGCTCGACGCCGACGCCGCGAACCCGGCGAGTTCCTCGATGAACGTGGACACAGGCATGCCGCTCATGAGGCGAGCGAGATGCTCTCGCGGCCGTCGGCGGCGACCGCGAGCGGCACGCTGCCGCGCCACGGGCCGTCCGGCAAGGCGAGTTCGACCGAGAGCACCGCGAGGCCGCCGGCGGACAACGCCGCGACCGGTGGCCGGTCATGCGCGGCCACGACCGACAGCGGATACACGCCCACGCTGGTCTCGAGCGTCCACGCGTTCAGCGCGCCGCCGCCCGGCACGTCGGCGAAGCGCGGCGCCGCCTGCGCGACGGAGAGCGACGCAGCGGCATCCGTCAGCCAGCGGCTCGAGGTTTGCCACGACAACGGCTCGCCACCCGACGCGACGCAGCGGTTCACCCGCACCCAGCTACCCTTGTAGGCCACCGACAGCTCCACCGCGTAGCGTTCGCCGAGCGGCGCGTCGCCTTCCATGCGCGAGAGCGTGGCGTTGCGCGTGAAATCCGGTGCGATTCGCAGCAACACTTCTTCCGCGCCCGCGCGGCGTGCCGACGCTTCGATCGCCGCCAGCACCTCGGCGGCACGCGTCGCGCCGGCCGGAATCGCGAGCAGCGCGGCCTCGCCGATCGCCGTGGCGCGTTTCGCGAGATCGAGTTCGGCGCGATCCGCGGTCTGCCGCAATTGCGCGTAGAGCGCACTGGCATCGACGAGACTGTCTTCACCGAATGCCTTCACGAGCGGCTCGCCCACGGACCACGGCAGCCCATCCAGACCAATCACGCCGATGCGCGCCTTGCTATCGGCACGATCTCCGAGCCCCTGCTCGCGCAGAAACTCCCCTGTCTTCTCGCCAAGACGCGGCGCCGACACGACCTCGCCCAGATGCGAAACCTCGCGAATCCACGGATGCACGCGCGGCGTCAGCGCGGCGAGCAGCGTCGGCGCGCCGTGCGGCAACACCACCGCGAGCGCCTCGCTCCAGTACGGCACGAAGTGCGTGAGCCACTGCACGGGCGCGGGCTGCGCGAACGACGTATAGGCCAGCACCGCATCCAGGCGCGCCTCCCGCATCGCCTGCTGCAACCGCGCCACGCGGGCTTCCAGTATCGCTTGCGGGACTTCCTCCCGCGACCAGCTGATCAAACCTCGACGCATAGTCAGGACTCCTTTTACGCAGGCGGTCAGGCCGGCACACTGATGAGATCGCGCGTCGTTCCCGTGAGAACGTCGCAACCGCTCGCCGTCACGCGCACCGTATCGCCGAGCACCATATAGCCGGCCTCGGGGTGATACGTGTTGGGGTGCACGATCAGCGTCATATCGGGCTCGAGCACGAGTTCGACGTTTTCCAGCACGTGCGGCCCGTCGACGAAAAGGCCCACGCCGTGGCCGCGCACCCGCGTATACGCCGACGTCACGTAGTCCCCGAGACCGTGGCGGCGGAACACGTCGTTCTGCGCGCGCGCCACGTCGCCGTGCGTCGCGCCGGGTCGCACCGCCGCGATCCCCGCTTCGAGCGCCTCCCGGTAGACCGCATAGGCGCGCAGCTGCGTGTCGGTCGGCTCGCCGACCACGAGCGTGCGGCAGATCTGCGCGTAGTAGCCGTCGACGCACGGCGTGAGTTCGGTGGTCACGAGATCGCCCGCCGCGATGCGCCTGTCGCCGGGCGGATGCATGCCGCGCACTTCGCGACCGCCCGTGCCGAGAATCACGAAGTTCTCGGGGCATCCCTGGCTGCGGAACCACGCTTCGACTTCGGCGATCAGTTCGTATTCGCTGCAGCCCACGCGCGCCGCGTCCCGGAACACCGCGTAACCGGCGTCGGCCAGCGCGGTGGCGCGCGCCACCGCATCGGCTTCCGCCGCGCTCTTCCTGACCATCAGCCGGTCGAACCACGCGGTGGCCGCCGTCATGCCCGCGCCCAGTGGCCCCCGGGCAAGACGCGTGGGCGCTACGCCGGATGCCACCAGCGCGGCCTGCGCCGCGCCGCGCGCGGCAATCCAGGCTTCGGCTTGCGCGAGCGGATCGGCCGAGCACGACACCTGCACCGCGGGCTGCTCGGCGGCGAATCGCGCAGCCTCGGCGTGACTGGCGACGAACACCCGCGCGGCGCCGTCGCGTTCGATGCAGGCGATGGCCTCGCCTTCCATCGGCGTGAGGTCGAGCGCGTAACGCAGATAGTCGCTGTGCCACGCGTCGCCCGGCACCACCAGCAGATCGAGCCCGGCATCGGCCATCGCGCGCCGCAGACAGCCCGAACGCTCCTGATGAAGTTGCGCGCTCATGGTGTCGCCTCCTCTTCGTCGAGCCGCACGCCGTAGTCGCGCAACGCCCCCGCCACGCTCACATAGCCCTTTTGCAGATCGTCCTCGATACGCTCGCGCGCACGCTCGCGTGCCTCGCCGTAACCGCCGCCGCCCGCGGTCCAGAACGTGATCGTGTCGCCGGCGGCCAGCGCGATATTGCTTTCCTTCGTCACCGAGCGTTCCGCGCCGTCGTGGCGCCGGATCATGGCCGCGTTGCTCGCGCCCGGATTGCCGCCCTTCGCGCCCCACGGCGGTTCGATGATGCGTTCGAGGTTGACGTTGACGGTGCTCTTTTGCAGCGCCTTGTAGCGCAGCACGACACCCAGACCGCCGCGATGCTCGCCCGCGCCGCCGCTGTCCTCGCGCAGCTGGTGGCATTCGACGAGGAACGGATAGCGGATTTCCTGCAGCTCCACCGGCGTGTTGCGCACGTCGCCCTGGCAGATCGACACCGAGGCCGATGCGCCGTCTTCCTTCGCGCGCCCGCCCCAGCCGCCGCCGAAAATATTCATCAGCACGTAGCGCTCGCCGTTTTCCTCGCGCTGCCCGTAGAAGGAGCAGCCGCCCATGTCGCCCTTGTGAGCGGCCGGCACGAAGTCAGGCAGCGCTTGCGAGAGCGCGCGCAGCAGCGTGTCGATCACGGTCGGCAAGGCGATGCTCCACAGGCCGAGCGCCGCGGGCGGGCGCGCGTTGAGCATGGTGCCTTCCGGCGAAATCAGCGTGAGCGCGCGGAAGCAGCCCTCGTTGACGGGCGCGTGCGGCATCGTGATGCATTTGAACGCGACGCGCGCCGCCGACAGGCCGCCCGAGTAGCCGGAGTTGAGCGGCCCCGGCACCTGCTCGTTCATGCCGGAATAGTCGATGGTGAGATTCGAGCCGTCCACGATCACGGTGACCTTCACGCGCAGCGGCACGTCGAGCCGGCGCCCGTCGCTGTCGAGCCGCGATTCGGCGGTATAGACGCCGTCGGGAATGCTCGCCACCACCGCGCGCGCCTCGGCTTCCGCCTGGTCCCACGAGGCCTCGATGCAATCGCTCACGGTCTGCACCGTGTAGCGCCCATAGAGTTCGGCAAGCCGGCGGCCGCCGAGCTGGCAGGCCGCGATCTGCGCGCGCAGGTCGCCGAGCGACGCCTCGGGAAAGCGGATGTTGTCGGAAATCATCTGCCACACGCCTTCGTTGCGGCGGCCGGCCTCGTAGATCTTGATCGAGCGCATCTGGATGCCCTCGTGGAAGATCTCGTAGGTCTGCACGTTGCCGAAGCCCGTGCGCAGGCCACCCACGTCGGCCCAGTGCGCGCGGTTGGCCGCGAACGCCACCACCTTGCCTTCGAAGAAGCACGGCGTGTACACGACGACGTTGTTCAGATGCTGGCCGCACACGCCGGCGTGATTCATGATGATCACGTCGCCGGGTGCGAAGCCGTCCAGGCCGAAACGGTCGATACCGTCCTTGACGGCGATCCCGAGGTCCGCGAGAAAGATCGGCAGGCCGCCTTCGTTCTGGCAGATCATCCGGCCTTCGGTATCGATGAGCCCGCAGCAGAAGTCGCGCACCTCGTAAATCATCATGTTGTACGCGGACTTGCACAGCGCGAGCGCCATTTCCTCGGCGTAGGCGATCAGGGAATTGCCGACCACTTCCAGCGTGATCGGGTCCACGGCGGGACGACGCGCCGCGGCAACCGCTTGAGAGGTTTGCTGGGTCTTCATGGCTGATTTCCTTCGGGCAGTTTGATGGACACGACCATGTGTCCGTGTTCGGTGATGCGGGCGACGTCGCCGGGGAAGATGACGGTGGTCGAATGCGGCTCCTCGATCACGGCTGGTCCTTCCACCGTGAAGCCGGGCGCGAGCGCCGGGCGCCACAGAATGCGCGCCGTGAGCGGACGCTCGGGATCGTCGAAGATCACCTCGCGCACCTGCTCTTCGCGCGCGGCTTCGGCTTCGAACGGCGCGCTGATGAAACTATCGATGGCGTCGCCGCGCGACACGGTCGCGGTGAGCCGCAGATTGACGACCTCGATGATCTCGCCCGCCGCCGAATGCCCGTAGCGCTGATCGTGCAGTTCGTCGAAGCGCTCGCGCATCGCGGTGTTCGTATGCGACAGCGCATCGGGCCCGGCGAGCGGAACCGTGATGCTGTGCTCCTGGCCGCGATAGCGCAGGTCCACGGCAAAATCGAACTGCGCCTTGTCCGCGTCGAGCTCGTCTTCGGCAAGCTGACGCTTCGCCGCCGCCGTCAGTTCGTCGAAGGCCGCGAGCACAGCCTGCTGATCGAGCTGGCCGAGCACGCCCACGAGCGTGCGCACGAGGTCCTGGCGCCACGGCGCGAGCAGCATGCCCATCGCCGAGAAGTTGCCCGGCAGCTTCGGGATCACGAGCGTCGGAATATAGATTTCCTTGCACAGCGCGGCTGCGTGCACCGGCCCCGCACCGCCGAAGGCGATCATCGCCGTATCGCGCGGGTCGACGCCCTTGCGCACCGACACGGCGCGCACCGCGAGCGCCATCGCCGAGTCCGCGATGCGCACCACGCCCATCGCTGCCTCGTTCACGGAGAGATCGAGCCCTTCGCCGACGTATTTCGCCAGTGCGCCCTTCGCGCCTTCGACATCGAGCGCCATGCCACCGCCGAGGAAGCGGCCCGGGTTGAGACGCCCGAGCACGACGTTGGCGTCGGTGATCGTGGGCTCGACGCCGCCGCGGCTGTAGCACACCGGGCCCGGCGCCGCGCCCGCGCTCTGCGGCCCGACGTGCAGACCGCCCGCCTTGTCGCGCCACGCGATGCTGCCGCCGCCCGTGCCCACCTCGACGATCGACACGACGGGCAACTGCATCGGCTGGCCGGTCGCATAACCGCCGATGTAGTAGCCGTCCTCGATCGCCGGAATGCCTTCGGTGATGAGCGTGGCCTTCGCGGTCGTGCCGCCCATGTCGAAGCCGATCGCCTGACGAATGCCGAGCAGCTTCGCGACGTGCCCGGCGCCGATCATGCCCGCCACCGGGCCCGACTCCATCATCGAGACCGGCTCCACGGCCGCATGCGAAAGCGACATGCTGCCGCCGTTCGAGCGCATGATCTGAATCCCGCCGCGAAAACCGCGCTCGTCCAGATGCGACTTCAGCGTCTGCAGATAGCGCCGCACGCGCGGGCCGACATAGGCGTTGAGCGCCGTGGTCGAGGTGCGTTCGTACTCGCGGAACTCGCGCAGGATTTCGTGCGAGAGCGTCACGAACAGGTCCGGGTAAGCCTCGCGCAGAATGCGGCCGGCCGCCAGTTCGTGCTGCGGGTTCGCATAGGCGTGCAAGAAGCAGATCGCCACCGACTCGATGCCTTGCGCGACCAGTTCGGCACCCAGCCCGCGCACGGCGTCTTCGTCGAGGCGCGTCAGCACTTCGCCCTTCGCGTTCAGACGCTCGCGTACTTCGAAGCGCAGGTCGCGCGGAATCAGCGGCTGCGGACGCTGGAAATGAATGTCGAACGCGTCGGGCCGGTTGCCGCGGCCGATCTCGTAGACGTCACGGAAACCTTCGGTCGTGATCAGCGCGGTTGCCGCGCCCTTGCGTTCGAGCACCGTATTGATCGCCATGGTCGAGCCGTGCAGGAACTCGTCGAGCTCGGCCAGCTGCGTGCCGGCCAGCTCCAGCGCCGTCGCCACACCCTGCGTGGGATTGGCCGGCGTGGTCAGGGTCTTGGCCAGCAGAAGCTCCCCCGCCCGATACCCCACGAGGTCCGTGAATGTCCCGCCTATGTCCACACCAACTTGATTCATCGCATATTCCACATAGTCAGATTTGATCAGTAGTGCGATGCGCTCACGCATCGGCACCGCTCATGCAGCAGAACAGGAATGGCCAACGGTGTAGTTGTCTCCTTTTCCTTTTTGTCGTTCTGTGACCCAACCTTAAGTGACCCCGGGGCACGCAGGCAATCCGCCATCAGGCTATGGATCCATAGTAAGATAGCTATGGGTTATTCGCGGAGCGGAGAGGAACAGATGTTGCCGGTTACATTGCGTGGGCTGCAGGTCTTCGTCGCCGTTGTCGACTCGGGTGGTTTCGGCGCGGCAGCCTTAGCGCTCGACATCGCGCAGCCTTCCGTCAGCGTTCATATCCGCGAGCTGGAAGCCAAGATCGGCGGCGCCCTGTTCGAACGCCGCCCGGGCGTGAGCCCGCAACTCACGGCCGCCGGCCGGGCCTTCTACACCTACGCGCTCGAAACGCTCGAGCGCACGACGGCGATCTCCGCCAATCTCAAGAAAAGCAAACGTAAGCTGCGCTTCGCGGCACAGCGCTTCGTCGCCGATTCCGTGCTGTCGAAATCGCTGGGCGAATTTTCCACCGAGTTTCCGCAAATCGAATTAGTCGCGCTGGCCGGCACGTTCGAGGAAGTGCATTCGTTGTGTTCACGCGGCCAGGTCGACCTCGGGTTTCTGCTCAGCAACGGCGAGGTTCCCGGCTTGCCTGCCGAGCCGCTGAGCCGCTACAGGCTTGCGTTCATCGCCGCGCCGGACCATCCGCTCGCGAACGAGACCGACATCAGCATCGACACGCTGGCGCAGTACCCGTTCATCGTGGCCTACGACACTTCGTACTTCGGCCGCACGATCGCCGACATGCTGCGCGCCGCAGGTCTCGCCGAGCCGATCGTGGCCTCGCAGGCGCAGGAAATGAGCATGGTGCGCAATATGGTGATCGCGGGAATCGGCATCTCGTGTTCGCTGCGGCGCTCGGTGCAAAAGGACATTGCCGCCGGCAGCATCGTGGAACTCGACGTGGACGTCCCGCCGATGCACCTCACGCTGCACTACCTGCGCAACGCGAAATCCGACATGCCGGAGATCGACCGGCTCGTCGAGATCGTGCGGGACGCAGAGAGAATGCGCGTTTGATGCAGCTTGGGCTGTGTCTCGCGCGCGGGTAATCACAGATAAGCGTGCAGGTAAGCGCCGATGAGTGCAGATAAGCGCGGGGCATTGCAGATAAGCGCGCCGCATTCGCGGCGCGAGGCCGCGGGCCTAGAAGCCGCGCAGCGAAGGCGTGGTCCGCGCGACGTTGCGCGAGTCCGCATGCACGACGAATGCGGCGGCGGCCGCGCCGAGCATCGGCAGCGCGCCGATCGCGAAGAAGCTCGCGGCGCTCGATCCCATCGTCAACGCGAAGCCGCCCAGCGTGGGCCCGATCACCGCGCCGAAACGGCCCACGCCGATCGCCCAGCCAAGACCCGTCACGCGCATCCCGGTCGGATAGCAGGTCGCCACCAGTGCATCCGAGGCGCCGACTCCACCTATCACGCAGAATCCCACCACGAATATCAGCGCGGTAAGCAACGCGACGTGCGTGCCGGCGAGCCCGAGACTCACGATGCCCGCGAACGCGATCACGAAGGTGACGACCAGCACGAGGAACGGCGCGTAACGGTCGACAAAACGGCCCAGCAGCAGATTGCCGAACGCGCCGCCCACCTGATAGCCGATCGTCACCGCCGCCGCGGTTTCGATGGACAGTCCGGAATCGTGCAGCATGATCGGCACCCAGCTCGACAGCAGATTGAGATCGAGCAGAACCATGAACGTAATGGCCCATAGCAGCAGCGTCATGCGCGTGCGGCCTTCCGTGAACAGCTCGCGCACCACGAAGCCCGCCGCCTTTTTCTCCGTCACGACATAGGCGGCCCGGCCTTCGGGATCGGCCTCGGGCGCAATGCGGCGCACGCAGCGTGCGAGACGCCGCGGATGTTTCCCCGTCGCCGCCAGAAAGCGCAAGGACTCGGGCAACAGCAGCGCTAGCACCACGGCGAGCACGAGCGGGATCACGCCGCCGATCAGGAACACGACCTGCCAGCCGTGCCGCACGATGAGATGCGCGACGGCCCAGCCACCCAGCGCCGCGCCGATCGAGAAACCGCAGAACATGATCATCGTGGCCGTCACGCGCACGCGCGACGGCATGTACTCGCTCGTCAACGCGAGCGCATTGGGCATGCCGCCGCCCAGCCCGAAGCCGATCAGGAAACGCAGCACGGCCAGTTCGCCGACGGACGTGACCCGCATGGTGGCGAGCGAAAGCAGACCGAAGGCCACGCAACTGAACACCATCACGGGCCGCCGGCCGAACCGGTCCGCGAGCGGGCCGACGACCATCGAGCCGAGCATCAGGCCGATCTGGCCCGCCGCGAAGGCGGGTGTCATCGCGGCCCGATCGATGCCCCATGCCTTGATCAGCGCCGGCGCGACATAGCCGATCGCCATCGTGTCGAAACCGTCCACGAGCAACGCGGCCGCGCACAGCACCGCGACGAAAATCTGGAAACCGCCCAGCTTGCGCTGGTCGATCAGCGCTTCGAGATCGATAGAGTGGCGTTCGGGCATGGCAGTGCTCAGGCGGCGTCCGGCAAGCCGAACAGGCGTCGTGCGTTGCCGTAGAAAATCTTCTGCTGGTCTTCTTTCGACACGCCGACTTCCTCGAACAGCCGCACCGCGGTAGCCGGGTCCCAGCAGGGATAGTCGCTGCCGTACATCACATGCTCCGCGCCGTAAAACTCGATCGCGAAACGGATGCCCAGCTCATGCGGCGACACCGTATCGGTATACATGCGCTTGATGTAGGTGCTCGGCGGAGACAGCAGCTTCGCGGCTTTCGCGTTCTTGTCCATGCGTCCCGCCTGATACGGCAGCGCGCCGCCCGTATGCGACATGATCACCTTCAGGTCCGGATGACGCTCCATGATCCCGGAAAGCACGAGCCGGCAGGCCGACACGCTGACGTCGATGACGCGCCCAAGGCTCAGATACAGCGCGCCGTCGTAGCCGTCGAGAATGTCCGGGAAAATCGAGTCGGTCGGATGCAGGAAGAGCGGCACGCCGAGTTTCGCGACGTGCGCATAGAACGGTTCGAGCCGCGCGGCGTCGATGCGGTCGAGCGAACCGACGCTGCCGGGCAAATTGACGCCCACGAGCCCGAGCTTGCCGATGGCATGATCCACCACTTCGAGCGCCACGTCGGTATCGCGCAGCGGCACGGCGGCGGTGGCCCACAGCCGGCCCGGATAGCGGCGCTGCGCGCCGGCCATTTCCTCGTTCCACATCATGGCCGCCTCGCGGCCCTCGTCCACCGGCAGATCGGAGAAATGCAGCGAGAACGGACCGATCGAGGCAATTACGTCGACCTCGTAGCCGAGCGTGTCCATATGCGCCATTTGCCGGTCGAGATCGAACCACTCCGCGCCGAGATTGAAGCGCGCCACGCTGCCTTCCTGCCGCCAATAGGTATAGCCGCCTTTGCCGTTGCTCTGCGCACGCGGAAAACCTTCACGCTTGCACAACGCCTCGAAGATCGAGCGCGGCCACCAGTGAAAATGAGAGTCGAGAATACGCATGTTCCATGCTCCGTCTGGTCACGCCCACCATGGCCGTGACGTCGTGTAACTGTCCGCGATCCGTTTCAGAACCGCTTGCTGATACCGCACCCGACACCGAACTGGTTGCCCTGTCCGTTCGTGATCGCCGTACCGGTAAACCGGGTGTTGTCGATTTCCGCATACAGCAGCGTCTCTTTCGACAGCGAATAGGTGATGCCCGCCATCAGAAGCGTTTTCGAGCCCTTCTTGCCACGCGCATCGTAATCGGTGCGATAGATCGCATCGGTCAGGGCGAATGCCGGGGTGAACGTATAGACCGTGCCGAGCCAGAGATCGCGCGAAAGACTGTCGCCGGCGAGGCCGTCCTGCCGATCGCCAATATAGCCTCCGGTGACGCGGAACGCGCCGATACGATAGTCCGCGCCTGCCGACAACTGATTGCGATTGAGCCCGGGACCGCCGAAATCGTTCCACTCCGTGTAGGCCGCACCGAAGCGCACGCCGCCAATGCGATAGGTGGCGCCGGCCGCCAGCGCCGTCCCGGTCTTGATGCTGCCGGCCACACCGCCCGGCACGTATTCGGCGCGCGCGATCAGGTTGCCGAATTCGCCGGTGTACTGAATGTCGTTGTCGAAGCGATCCGACGAGGTGCCGACGATATCCTTCGACAACGGCGTGATACTCAGGTAATGAAACGTGAACGGGTCGAACGCGGACACCGTGCGCGCGCTGACCGAGAATTGCCGCCCGAGGTTTACGCCGCCCCAGGGGCCGCTCAGGCCGACCGTCGCTTCACGGGTGAACAATGCGCCGGGCGTGCCGAGCGCACCCGTGCCGCTGTCGAATGCCGACTCCAGTTTGAAGTGAGCCTTGAGTCCGCCGCCAAGATCTTCCTCGCCGGTAACGCCAAAGCGATTCGACTCGTACAAGCCCTTGCCTCCGGTGAGAAATTGTCCATCTCCGGCGCTATCCGCATGCGTAAGGTAGCGCAGACTGCCGTCGATGGAACCGTAAAGCGTGACCGCCGATTGGGCACAGGCCACGCCAGGCGCGATTGCTAACATCGTTAGCGTCGCGACATGGGTCGAGAGGCGCACTTCGTTGTCTCCATTCGTTGTATGTAATCTCCGTACCCGTTGCATGGCACAGCGCCGCTGTCGGAGCCTTGCCTTGTCACCGGTACGGAGTCCTGCGATGACAACGCCTGGTGTCGTCTGTCGCGAGGCACTCGTGGCGTTGCTGTGAAGCTTGCTTTGAAGCAATGTAACGACCGGAGAGCGGTCAAACAATTGCCGGGTGGGCTATGACTTCATAGCACCGAGGCTATGAGTTGAAGGGAAGCGACGGTGGGAGCAAACGTCGAGAGGCCGCGTTGCGGCGTCGACGCTGTCAGGCAGGGAAAGAGACGTCTTGTGTGAGCGACGGGCGCAGGGCGCCCGATCTGACGACGTGCGTCGAAGGCATGCGCAGCAGCAAGAGCGCAATGCAGGTGGAGCTTGCGTACGATCTCAAGGCCGTCAAGCTCCACGGCCCGTACAGGTACACGAAGAACGGCTTCGACAAGCCGCCGAGCAGCGCGACATTCGCCGCGGACATCCGGACGACGTGCTCAATCGATCCGCCGGAATCATCGGGATCGCGGGGATCGCGATTCGCCTTCTCCACGCCCCCGCCCACCCGATTCACGCCGCGGCTGCGCGAACGCAATCCGTTCGCGCAGATTCATCGGCCCGGGCCGAAACAGGCAGGCCTCCATCGTCGTGAGCGAGGGGCTGACTTCGACGGGAAATCCAATGCGGGCGAGCACGTCTTCCTGCAAACGCGCGCCCGGTGCAATCTCCGTCATGACGAGACCGTGCTCGCGCAATTCGAACACGGCACGGTCCGTGATATAGGTCACCTGCTGCCCGCGCTCTCGCGCCAACTGGCCGGAAAAACTGATCTGGTCGACGCGCTCGACGAATTTGTCGAATGCCCCGTCGCGGCGAATATGCAGCATGCCTTCGTGCAGATCGAGGTCCGACTCTCCGCCCGTCAGCGATCCGCTGAATACGAGGCGGCGAGTATTCTGCGTCAGGTTGATGAAGCCGCCCGAACCGTCGTAGCGTTTGCCGAAGCGCGTCACGTTGACATTGCCGTCCCGGTCCACCTGGGCAAACGACAGGAACGCGCAGGTCAAGCCG
Source organism: Paraburkholderia sp. Cy-641 (assembly GCF_011752945.1). Taxonomy (NCBI): domain Bacteria; kingdom Pseudomonadati; phylum Pseudomonadota; class Betaproteobacteria; order Burkholderiales; family Burkholderiaceae; genus Paraburkholderia; species Paraburkholderia sp. Cy-641. Next base: position 20,465 of record NZ_VWWM01000032.1, on the reverse strand, counting down.
CCGCCGTCGTAAAAGTCGAACTGATAACCCTGGTCGAGAATGACGCGCGGATTGACCGCCGTGCCGAATTCGCGCGTATGGCCGGGCACGCCGCCGACGACGCCCGATTCGACGGTCATCGTCACGAGATCCGCTATGCCTTCCTCGGCCGCGATGTTCGGGATCATCGCGGACAAGCCGGCGCCGAGATTGATGATGTCGCCGCGGCGCAGTTCGAGCGCCGCGCGCCGCGCGATCACACGGCGCACGGTGAGCGGATCGGGCTCGATCATCGCCACCGGCAGGCGCGTCTCGCCGCAGCGTGCCGGATCGTAGCGGGTCGTATAGGTCTGGATCTGCTCGGGATCGACGACGAAATAGTCGATGAGAAAGCCCGGAATCTTGACCATCTGCGGATGCAGGCTGCCACGCTGCACGATGCGCTTGACCTGGCAGATCACGATACCGCCGGCGTTATGAGCGGCCTGGGCAATCGACAGGTCCTCGCGCGTGGTCGCCTCGTGCTCCATGCTCACATAGCCGTCTTCGTCGGCCGAGGTGCCGCGAATGATCGCGATGTCCGGCACACCCGGCGCACGATAGAAAAGACACGCCTCGCCGGCGAGGGTCAGCAGCTCGACCATCGGCTCGGTCGTGCGCGCGTTCATCCGGCCGCCATCCTGGCGTGGATCGATATAGGTCTGCAATCCGGTGCGCGAAATCAGACCGGGCTGCCGCCCCGCCATCGCGCGGCATAGCTGCGTCATCACCCCTTGCGGGAAGTTGTATCCCTCGATCCGGTTTTCGCGGATCAGCTTCATGAACGGCACCTGCATGCCGAAGTTTCCGCCGATCACCCGCCTGACGAGCGTTGCATGGGCGAGCCGGCACAGGCCCTTCTCGTGAACGGCACCGACCCCGGTCACATGGAACAGCGTCAGGTCGTGCGGACCCTCGCCGCGCAGATGGCGACGCTCGAGCGCTTCGAGAATCGATTCGGCCACGCCCGAGCCGGTATTGCCGCCCACCATCAGGAAATCCCGGTCGGATACCAGGGCGGCCGCTTCGTCGGCGGAAATGCATTGAATCACGTCAACTCCCGAAAGAACCTCGTCGAAACATCGGCCTAATCCACGGCACGCCGCATCAGGCGATACTGTTCAGGAAAGCACGCGCGCGCAAATCCTGCGGCCGCGAGAAGAACACGTCCGGCGGCGCGACCTCGAGAATTTCGCCCTTGTCCATGAACACGACGCGATCGGCCACCATGCGGGCAAAGCTCATCTCGTGCGTGACGCAGATCATCGTCATGCCGTCGCGAGCAAGGCCGACCATCACGTCGAGCACTTCCTTGATCATCTCCGGGTCGAGCGCCGAGGTCGGCTCGTCGAACAGCATCACGCGCGGCTTCAGGCACAACGCACGCGCGATCGCCACACGTTGCTGCTGGCCGCCCGACAATTGCCCCGGATACTTGGCCGCGTGCTCCTGAATCCGCACGCGTTCGAGGTAGTGCATCGCAAGCGCGGTGGCGTCCTTGCGCGACAATTTTCTGATCCACATCGGCGCGAGAATCAGGTTGTCGAGCACCGTCATATGCGGGAACAGATTGAACTGCTGAAACACCATCCCGACTTCCTGGCGAACCGCTGCCAGATTGTGCCGCTGCGCGTCGAGCGCGTGTCCGTCCACGACGAGCCGGCCTTGCTGGCAGGCTTCGAGACCGTTGACGCAGCGGATCAGGGTCGATTTGCCGGAACCCGACGGCCCGCAGATCACGATCCGCTCACCCTGCCGCACGGCGAGGTTGATGTCCTTCAGCGCGTGATAACTGCCGTACCACGCATTCACGCCGACGAATTCGACGATGAGCGGTTTAGCGACGTCGCTCATCGCTATCCCCCCGCGAGCAGCGAGCGGTTCGTCTGCGCGAGCGCGAGGTCGATCGCGCGCGCCGCCGTGGCATCGATGGGCTGGAACGGCGACCTCGTCCGCGCCGACGCGATCACGTCGAGACGCTGCAGCGCGTACTTGATGCGGGCATACATTTCGTTGCGCGGCGCCATATAGATCGCGGAGACGAGCGGTTGCAGGCTCGCGCTGACCGCGCGCATCGCGGCGACGTCGCCCCGTTGGGACGCGCGCCACAATTCGACGAGCGGCCGCGGCGCGAGGCTGGCCAAACCGGACAGGATGCCGTCCGCACCGCTCGCGAGCTGCGCGAGAAACCAGTCGAAGTTCGAAGCGAGAATCGCGAATTCCGGGCGCGCCGCTTTCAGCGCGCGAACATTGTCCTCGTAGGCCCGAATCGAATCGCTGCCTTCCTTGACCGCGACCACCGAGGGCAGCGCGGCGAGCCGCACGAGCGTCTCGGTCGAGTACCCATAGCCGGACGCAAGCGGATACTGGAATACGATCACCGGCCGATCGACCGCCTCAGCAATTGCGCGCACATAGGCAACCACCATCTCGGGCCGCGCGCCCGCGAAGGTCGCGGGCGGAAACACGGTCAGCAGGTCCGCGCCGGCCTGCGCAGCCGCGCAAGCCTCCACGACGGCTTCGCGCGTCGATTGCGCGAGAATGCCGGCGATCAGCGGACGCGCCGCGCCGAGCCGCTCGCGCGTGCAACGGATCACGTCTTCGCGCTCGCCGCGGGACAGCGCCCCGCCCTCGCCGGCGTGCCCGTTGACGAACACGGCTTCGATGCCGTCGGGCGAGGCCGCATGCGCGAGCGCGCGCTCGTAGCTGGTCCAGTCGATCGACTCGTCGTCGTTGAACGGCAGCACCGTCGCGACGACGACGCCCGTCAAAGCGTTATTCGATGTCATGTTGCGCGTTTCCCTATCAGGTCATCGGTTCATCGGATCGAGAATCGAATATCAGCCGCGCAACGCCTCGTGCGCCGCGCCGAAATGCCGTTCGAGGCGTTGCTGGAGCACGCCCCATGCGGTCGTCATCAGCAGGTAGAAGATGGCCGCGGCGCAGAACACTTCGAGGACCTCGAACTTCTCCTGCATCAGCATCTGGCTGCGCCGCATCAGTTCTTCCATCGAAATCACCGACGTGATCGACGTCGACTTCAGCAAGCCGTTGACCGAGTTGCCGAGCGACGGCAGCATCAGCCGGAACGCCTGCGGCAGCGTGACCTTCCAGAGCACGAGCCATTTCGGCAGGCCGAGCGCCCCGGCCGCCTCGTACTGGCCGCGCGGCACGCCCATGAAGCCGCTGCGGATGATTTCCGCGAGATACGCGGCCTCGTTGAGGATCAGCGCGAGCAGCGCCGAGCCGACCACGCCGAAGCGCAGCCCGAGCTGCGGCAGTCCCGTATAGATGATGACGAGCTGGATCAGCAGCGGCGTGCCGCGAAAGATCCAGATATAGCCGCGCACGGCAGCGACGACGATCCGCTGGCGCGCCATGCGCAGCAACGCGAGCAGCATGCCGAGCACGAGCCCGCCCACGATCGTGACCATCGTGAGCGCGAGCGTGACGAGCACGCCGCGCAACAGGAATCCGTTCGTCAGGTAACCGAAGAAGTCCGGCAGATTGAACAGGGGCATGGGAGCGCGATCCTCACACCGGACCCGGGCCGCGCACCGTGATCTTCGCGTCGGGCAACGGCGTCATACCGAAGCGCGTCAGCAGCTTCGCATAGCTGCCGTCCGCGCGCATGGCGTCGAGCGCGCCCGCCACGGCCTCGGCCACCGCGCGCGTGCGGAACGCGAGCGTGGTCTGCGTGGCGCCCTGTCCCGTCAGCGCCATCACCGCCTGCTTGCGGTTCACGATATCGACCGCCGTGTAGCTCGGCAATACCGCCATGTCGATCTGCCCGGCGCGCAGCGCGGCGATCACGTCGCTCGCGGTAGTGTAGGCATGCACCTCGATCGCGGCGCCCTTCTCGTCCGTGGCTTCCTTCGCGCGGTCGCGCAGCCAGCGCTCCTGGTACGAGTCGGACTCCACGCCCACCGCGTGACCGCGCAGCGCCTTGACGTCGGCAACGGCGAGCGGGTGCTGCGGCGAGACGACGACGTCCAGCGTCGAGATCGCGTAGGGCACCGTGTACATCATCTTCGAGCGCTCTTCGGTCCAGAACATGCCGGTGTTGATGCCGTCGATGCGAGCCGCCTTCAGCGCGGGAATCATCGCCGGGAAGTCCATCCGCACGAAATCCACCTGCAGGCACAGGCGCTGGCCGATCGACTCGCCCAGTTCGACGTTCATGCCCATCAGCTTGCCCTCGGCGTCGACATACTGGAGCGGCGGCAAGGTCGGGTTCGTCGACATCGACAGATGGCCCGCCGCCACGAGCTGGTTCGACGGAACGCTGCCGACGCAGGTGGCACCGGCGGGCACTGCGTGCGCGAGCGACAGCAGTCCGGCCGTCAGCCACACCGGACAAAAAGAAAGCAGACGCGAGGCAAACATGGAACCTCCTGGGTCGGGTATCAGCGCGTCCGCCCATGCGAACGCCATCCATCCAGACGTTACCGGCTTCTGCGCATCGCGTACCAGTAGAAAAAAATGGCCGACTATAAACCGCTGTTATAGGCGGCGGCCGAAGCACGCCGGCAGGGCCCGGCAAACGGCGCGCGAACTCGCGGCCGCGGGCCGGAACGACGGCCGCGGTAGGGCAAAAGCCCATATCACGCCATTTTTGGCTGGCTACAATGGTTCGTCCCGCAGACGTAGACAGGTAGAGCATGCAGATGAATTCCGGCGCGTCGGCCCGGGTGCTGATCAACCTCCGGCAACTCGAAGTGCTGCGCGCCGTGATGCGCTATCGCACGACCATCGGCGCCGCCGACGAACTCGGCATGTCGCAGCCGGCCGTCAGCAACGCGATCCGGCTCGCGGAAGCCAAGCTCGGCTTTCCGCTGTTCGATCGCGTCAGCAACCGCCTGATCCCGACCGTCGAGGCGAAGATGCTGCTCGACGACGCCGAGCCGCTCTTTCTGGTGCACCAGGCAATCCAGCAGAAGGCTTGGGACCTGCGCACCGGCCGCGCCGGTGTGCTGCGCATCTTCGCGACCGCCGAACTGTCCGAATGGCTTGTGCCGAAGGTGCTGACGCGCTTCGCGGTCGATCACCCGCTCGCGAAGATCAATCTGGAAACGCTGCGCGTCGACAGCATGATCGAAAACCTCGATTCGGGCATGGCCGATATCGGCCTCGCGATGATGGCGCCGTCCCCCGCGAGCCTCGACAAGGAATTGCTCGCGGAATTCGAGGTAATGTGCGTGGCGCCCGTCGGCGATCCGATCGAGGGTCTCACGCACGTGACGCCAGCCGACCTGGAAGGCCGGCGGCTGATCGGTCCGCCGGCCGGCAGCCCGCTCGGGCGGTTGATCGAGCGCGGCCAGGAAGCGAACGGCAGCTGGTTCGCGGCCGATATCGAGGTGCGCTTCTCGAACGTCGCGTGCCGGCTCGTCCGGGAAGGACTCGGCACGGCGTTGGTCGACGAGTTGTCGATCTGCGCGCAGCCGCCCGGCTCGCTCGTCGTACGGCCGTTCCGTCCGCAACTGCCGGTTCCGCTCTCCGTGTTGCTGCCGGGAAACCGGCCTCGCCAGCGGCTCGCCGAGAGCTTTATCCAGCATGCGCGCGCGGTCGTCGGCGAACTCGTGCACGCGCGTTCGAACCCGGGCTGACCGCGCCGCTCTCGCCGCTCTCGCCGCTCTCGCTGGTCTCGCTGGTCTCGCTGGTCTCGCACAAGCGCCGCTTATGGCAGCGCCCGCAGCGTGTCGCGCCGGTTTATGTCCATGACTTATAGTTGCCGGGCGGCAATTAATAGCTGCCATCGCGTTATCGCCAGGGTGTCCTTGATATTCTGAATGGGCTGATCCGTTGCGCGCCGATGCCGTGCCGCGACGGAAGACTTCCTGCTTCCGGAGTGTTCATGGCCGCTTTGCTCGACGGTATTCGCGTAATCAGTTTCAACCACTTCCATGCGGGGCCGATGGCCGCGCAAACGCTCGCCGATCTCGGCGCCGACGTGATCGCGGTGGAGCCGCTGCAGGGCGCGTTCCATCGCAACTGGGCCGTTGCCGACCGCTTCGTCGGCGGGCAGAGCGTGAATCTGCTGACGACGGGGCGCAACAAGCGCAGCGTCGCACTCGACATCAAGCATCCGCAGGGACGCGCGCTGGCCAGGCAGTTGCTGGAGCACGCCGACGTCGTGATGGAAAACTTCCGCCCCGGCGCAATGGCGCGCCTCGGGCTCGGTTACGAAGACATCCGCGTGCTCAATCCGCGCGTGATCTATGCGAGCGCGAGCGGTTACGGTTCGAGCGGCCCATATGTCGATCGGCCGGGCCAGGACCTGCTGCTGCAAGCGCTCTCGGGGCTCGCGGCCCGCACCGGGTCTCGCGCGAGCGGGCCGACGCCGGTCGGTGCCGTCGTCGTGGACCAGCACGCCTCGACGTTGTACGCGATGAGCATTCTCGCCGCGCTCGTGAACCGCGAACGCACCGGCGAGGGACGCCTTGTGGAAGTCAATCTGCTGCAGGCGGCGATCGACCTGCAGGCGGAATCGCTGACCGCTTGGCTGAACGGCGCGCGCGGCGCCGAATCGCGTGCCGAACACGGTCTTGCCGCATGGTTCAGCGCCGGCGCGTATGGCATTCACCCCACCTCCGACGGTCATCTCGCGATTGCGATGGCGTCGCCCCGCGCGCTGGCCGCCGCGCTCGATCTGCCGGCACTCGCCTCGATCGCCGATGCCGATGCGTACCGCGAGCGCGACACGATCGGACGCGCGGTTCACGAGCGTCTGCACACGCAGGACACCGCGCACTGGCTCGCGGTGCTCGGCGAGCACGGCATCTGGCACGCGCCGGTTCAGGACTACGACGATCTGCTCGCCGATCCGCAACTGGATCACCTCGATGCGTTTCGCACCGTCCGCGGCGCAACGGGCGAGGACGTGACGCTGCTCGGCAACCCGATGCGCTTCGACGGCGACACGCTACCGGTACGGCTCGCGCCGCAGCCGCTCGGCGCACAGACGGCCGAGGTCCTGCGCGAGCTCGGCTATCGCGACGACGACATCGCGGCACTGGTGTCGCAGCGGGTCGTCGCGCTCGCCGAGCCCCCGTCCGCCACGGCCTGATCCGCCGGCATGCCCCTTCCAACGCCCTCTCTATCCGACCACGATGATTGATTTCTCCATTCCCTACGAGACCCAGCAACTGATCGATACCGTCCGGCGCTTCGTCACGAACGAGGTTCAACCGCTCGAAGCCGACACCGAGCGCGATGGCCGGATTCCAGCCGAACCACTGCAACGCGTGCGCGAGCAGGCGAAGGCGCTCGGCCTGTTCGCGATGAACATGCCGGATTCGGTCGGCGGTGGCGGCCTGTCGAACGTCGATATGTGCTTCGTCGAAGAAGAGCTCGGCAAGACCTCGGACGCGCTGATCCGGCGCATCTTCGGGCAGGTCTATCCGATGCTGCTCGCCTGCGAGGGCGCGCAGCGCGACGACTACCTGTTGCCGACCGTGCGCGGCGAGCGCATCTGCGCGATGGCGATCACCGAGCCCGGCGCGGGCTCCGACGCGGCCGCGATCGCGACCTCGGCGCAGCTCGACGGCAACGAGTGGGTCATCAACGGCCGCAAGCACTTCATCAGCGACGGCGACATCGCCGACTACGTGATCGTGATGGCCGTGACCGACAAGGACAAACGCGCGCGCGGGGGCATCACGCTGTTCCTCGTCGACAAGGGCACGCCGGGTTTCTCGATCACGGGCGTCCAGCCGATGATGGGCCACCGCGGATACGGCCACGCGGAACTGGTGTTCGAGAATTGCCGCGTGCCGACGGCGAAGGTTCTCGGCGGCGTCGGCGAGGGCTTCCGGCTGATCATGTCGAGCGTCTCGTCGATCCGCCTCGCGCATATCGGCGCGCGCGCGTGCGGCATGGCGCAGCGCGTGCTCGAACTGATGCGCCAGTACGCGGCGGAGCGCCGCCAGTTCGGCCAGCCGATCGGCGAGTTCCAGATGGTCCAGCAAATGATCGCCGATTCGGCCACCGAGATCTTCGCCACCCGCACGATGGTGCAGAACACCGCGTGGGAACTCGACCAGGGGCACGACGTGCGCGACAAGGTGTCGATGGTGAAGCTCTACGCGTCGGAGATGATCGGCCGCGTCGCCGATCGCGGCATCCAGGTGTTCGGCGGCATGGGCTTCACGAAGGAGATGCCGCTCGAACGCATCTACCGCGACAGCCGCGTGACCCGCATCTACGACGGCACGTCCGAAATTCACCGCATGCTGATCGCGCGCAGCGTCATCAAGCACGGCCTGACCCTGTGACCTTGGGCCACCCTCACTCTCTTTTCGAACGGACACCCACCATGACGACCCCAGCGCCGGTCAGTACCGGCACCGAAACGAGCTTTCGCAAAACCATGAGCGTCGCCGAACAGGCGCTGTTTACCGGCATCAGCGGTAATCTCGCGACGCTGCATGTCGACGCGCGTGCCGCGCGCGCGGCCGGCTTCGCTGCGCCGCTGTGCTTCGAGCTGGCACTCGCGTCGCTCGCGACGACCTGCCTGAACCGCATCGGCGGCGCCGGCTGGCGGATCGGCGCGCTGGCACTGGACTTTGCCGCGCCCGTGACGGTCGGCACCACGATCGCGGCCTCGGCGCGCGTGATCGAGGCGACGGAACACAGCATCGTCTGCGAGGTGTCCTGCGCGGCGGATAACGGCGGCTCCGTGATCGCCGGCCGCGCGACGCTCGTGCCGGCGGTGCGCTGACTACGTGACGGGAGCCGATCATGTATGAAGTGAAAACGTTCGACAGCCTGCACGTCGGCGACGAAGTCAGAGTCGACAAGACGATCACGGAAGCGGACGGTACGCTGTATATCGCGGCGACCGGAGACTTCGGCCCGATCCATATCGACGACGGCTATGCGGCCGGCACGCGCTTCGGCCAGCGGCTCGCACCGGGCATCATGGTTGCCGGAATCTGCACCAGCGTATTGACGTCGGATCTCGTCGGCACGCTCGGCGTGTCGATCGAGGACCGCTTCTGGTTCACCGGCGCGGTGTGCTACGGCGATACGCTGAGCTTCCGCGTCTGGATCGACGCGATGGACGAAGCCACCCGCACGGTCGCCTGGCGCGCGAGCGCGACGAACGAAGACGGACGCGAAGTGCTGAAGGCCGAAGCGACGCTGAAGTTTCCAAAGCCGCGGCCTGCCGCCTGACCGCTCATCCGGCCCGTGCCCTAGGCCGGTTCGTCCCTTCTCTTATCCCCCTCTTCCCTCATCCGATTCCGCCCATGCGATTTCCCGAAGGCAGCATTCCGGCCGGCTGCGACGGCCCGTTCATTCATATCGTCCGCGTCGACATCGATCCCGAATACGCGGATGCGTTCAACCGCTGGTACGACGAAGTGCATCTGCCCGCGATTCTCGGCTGCCCCGGCTGGCTTTCGGCCCAGCGCTTCGTCGCGATCGAGGGCTCCCCCGTCTATACGGCGATGTACACGATTGCCGGCGACTGGGTGTACGACACGCCGGAATTTCACGCCGTCAAGGGATTCGGGGAATTCACGCCCTATGTGCGGAATTTCACGCGCCTGCGGCTGGCGCCTCTGCCGGCGCGAGGCGATTCGCAGCAGAGGTAAGGCCGCGGCACAGAACGCAAGCCCGCACCCCTCCGCATTTGTTTTTGTTCGCGAGCACAGTCGGCAATCGGTGACTAAACTCGAAGCGTCACTTTCGCGAGATACGGCATTCATCATGCGTCGAGCGATCTGCACGTTCCTCTGGCTCGCGAGCATGCTCGGCACCAGCACGGTCGCATCGGCTCAATCCATACGCGTAGAATCCGGCACCTACGGCGCAAATTGCGGTGCCCGCGAGAGCAACATCACGCGCGATCTCGCGAGGCGCTGCAATACCCTCGACACTTGCCGATACCCCATCGCCCCGCCCGCGTCCTATCGAGCCCGGCATCTTTGCCAAGCCGACCTGAGCGCCACATGGTCCTGCGGATCGGGAGAGCATCACGATGCGATCGTCCGCGCCGCTGCAAATCATGGCGGGACTCTGGTGCTGACCTGTGTGCCGTCTACGGGAGCGGGCAAGTAACCGCGCACCGGCTCTTCATAAGAAAAGGGCTTTAACCGGGCTGCTTCGACACGGCCTGTTTGTTATCGCCCTAAAAGCCTAAAGGTTTGGATAACCCTACCGTTAACAAGGACAAAAGCAAGGACAAAAGATCGGTAGCGCGCGTCGTGTTGCGTGCCGAATAAAACATTCCAGAGGGCTTTGTATTCATGCGAAATAATCAACCGGTCACGCAGCACGAATTCGAGTTTCCCGACAACGCGACGCTGATGTCGACCACGGACACGCAGAGCTACATCACCTACGCAAACGCGGCCTTTGTCGAAGTCAGCGGCTTCAGTCCCGAGGAAATCCACGGTCAGCCGCACAACATGGTGCGGCATCCGGACATGCCCAAAGAAGCCTTCGCCGATATGTGGGCCACGCTCAAAAGCGGCGAACCCTGGACCGCTTTGGTAAAGAACCGGCGCAAGAACGGCGACCATTACTGGGTCCGCGCCAACGCGACACCCGTCGTGAGAGACGGCCGGCCGGCGGGTTATATGTCCGTGCGGACCAAGGCCTCGCGCGAAGAGATTGCAGCCGCCGAAGCGCTCTATAAGGATTTCCGCGAAGGCAAGGCCGGCAAGCGCCGCTTTCACAAGGGCTTGATCGTGCGCACCGGTCTGATGGGCTGGACTTCGATCCTGCAAACGATGCCCGTGCGCTGGCGCATCCGCTCGACCCTGCTGGCGCTCGTGCCGCTGCTTATCGCCGGAGTCTGGGCGCTCGGCCTGAGCGGCGCCGCGCTCGGTTCCTTTGCCGGAATCGCCGCGCTCGCCTCGGCGTTGGCCTCGTGGTGCCTGGAAGCGCAGATTTCGCGGCCGCTCGAACAGATGCGCAAGCAGGCGTTGCGCGTGGCCTCGGGCGAAAGCCAATCGGTCGTGCATATGAACCGCGTCGACGAAATCGGCATGACGCTGCGCACGATCGGCCAGCTCGGCCTGATGTTTCGCTGGCTGATCGACGACGTCAGCGGGCAGGTTCTCAATGTTCAGACCGCGAGCAACGAAATCGCGCAGGGCAACCATGATTTGAGCGCGCGCACCGAGCAGGCCGCCACGAACGTGCAGGAAACGGCAACCTCGATGACGCAGATGACCGCCACGGTAAAGAGCAATGCCGAAACGGCCACCCAGGCCAACCAGCTTTCGGGCTCGGCAAGCGAGGCGGCGGCGAGAGGCGGACAGGCGGTGTCGGAAGTCGTGACCACGATGAACGAGATCACCGACAGCTCGAAGAGAATCGCCGACATCATCGGCGTCATCGACGGCATCGCGTTTCAGACCAACATCCTGGCGCTCAATGCAGCGGTCGAGGCGGCGCGTGCCGGCGAGCAGGGACGCGGGTTTGCGGTGGTCGCGGCCGAGGTCCGCGCGCTCGCGCAGCGCAGTGCGAGCGCGGCCAAGGAGATCAAAAACCTGATTAGCGCGAGCGTCGAGAAAGTCGAGTCCGGCTCCCGGCTGGTCGACGACGCCGGCAAGACCATGGACGAGATCGTCGTTCAGGTGAAACGGGTCTCGGATCTGATTGCCGAGATCAGCTCCGCAACCCTTGAGCAGAGCAGCGGCATTACGCAGGTGAGTCAGGCGGTCGGCGACCTCGACCACATCACCCAGCAGAACGCCGCGCTGGTCGAGCAAAGCGCGGCAGCATCGGAAAGCCTGAAGCAGCAGACGACGCGCCTTGCCGAAGCGGTCAGCGTTTTTCGCTGACGGTGCCGGACGAGGCGTGCGGGTGATTCCTCAGGACTGTGCATGAGCTGGGATGCTGGGTGCTATTCTCCGGGTGCTATTCTCCAATAGCCACCCACTCCCTTCTCTATCGCGGCAAGATGAAAGCCTCTGTCCTTCCCGACTTTTATCAAATCACACCTGAACCGATTGACCCGCCGCATTTCGACACGTTTCTTCGGCAACTGGCCGCTACGCTCGAAGCGGGAATCCAGCTCGTTCAACTCCGGGCCAAACATCTGGAGAAGCACGATCACCTGAATCTCGCGCGACGCACACGCGATCTGTGCCGTCAGCATGGAGCCATGCTGATGCTCAATGGTCCTATCGAAATGGCGGTGGAGATCGGCTGCGATGGCGTGCATCTGAACAGCCATGCACTCATGTCGCTGAAAGAGCCTCCGGCGCATGATGCCATGCTCGTTTCGGCCGCTTGCCATAGTGCCGGGCAGCTTGCGCAGGCGAACAAGATAGGCGCGGATTTCGTCACGCTTTCGCCGGTTCTTCCGACACGCACGCACCCCGACGCCACGCCGCTCGGCTGGCAACATTTCGGCCAACTCGTTGCCGGTTCACGCGTCCCCGTGTTCGCGCTGGGCGGGATGACCCCAGCCCTGCTGGACGAAGCGAGAAAAGCAGGGGCCTGGGGAATCGCCGCCATTTCGGCGAGCTGGCGCGGTGATGCCTGATGTCGTTGGCGCGCTGAGGGTTTCGCTATTGCGTTTGCACCGGATCGGCGCGCAGTAGTCCCGACAAATGCCCGCTACGGCCATCCCTCTATAGCGCGATCGGTCATCGCCGCACGCGCCTCGACGCCCCAACCACTCATCGTCGCGCAGATAACCGAGCCAGATCGCCGCCGGCTATAGCGACACCCGCGCGCCACCATCGAACGGCATCACGAGCGCGGCCAGCGACAACCCGTTCCACCTGGCGCAGTATTACGTCCTGTCCAGGCGTACCGGCCTGTATGCTCTGGAAGCGTATCAGCACGCGGGCGGCAAGACCATCATCAACGCGACGGCGGATGTCGGCGACGCCCAGAACGGCTCGCCGGCTTCGTCGCGTAGCATGGTCGCCATCGGCGTCGGCATCGTTCACCGCTTCCAATGACCTGAGCAGACCCGGCTGCGCGCCGCCGCAGCCCATCCATAAACAGAGACGGAGACAACAACATGGAACCCACCCCCGCGTCCGAGCAGGCTCCGCGCCGCGTGCGCCGCGCCCAGACCGTGGCGCTGACGCTGCTGATGGTGAGCGGCGTCGTGAACTATCTCGATCGCGGCACGCTCGCGGTCGCCAATTCGCTGATCCGCAACGACCTGGGTCTCTCGCTCGGCGAAATGGGTGTGCTGCTCTCGGCATTCGCCTGGAGCTATGCGCTCTTCCAATTGCCGATCGGCGGTCTCGTCGATCGCGTCGGCCCGCGCAAGCTGCTGGGCCTCGGCCTGATCGTCTGGTCGGCGGCTCAGATCGCGGGCGGTCTCGTGTCCACGTTCGGCTGGTTCGTCGTCGCGCGCATCGTGCTCGGCATCGGCGAGTCGCCTCAGTATCCGTCGGCGGCGCGCGTCGTCAGCAACTGGTTTCCGCTGCGCGCACGCGGCAAGCCGACCGGCATCTACAACTCGGCGTCGCCGCTCGGCTCGGCGCTCGCACCGCTCTGCCTGTCGCCGCTCGTCGTGGCCTTTCACTGGCGCTCGGCGTTCATTCTCACGGGCGTGCTCGGGCTCGTGGTCGCGGTGATCTGGCTCGCGAGTTATCGCGACCCGGACCCGGCGACGCTGACGCCGGAAGAAACGCGCTACCTGAAGGGCGACGCCGTCGCGACGAAACCCGCCGAGATGCTGAGCTTCGCGGACTGGCGCGCGCTGTTCTCGAACATGACGACGTGGGGCATGCTGATCGGCTTTTTCGGCTCGGCGTATCTGAACTGGGTCTATCTGACCTGGCTGCCCGGCTATCTGACGATCGAGCGTCACATGACCATGACGCGCACCGGCATCGCGGCATCCGTGCCGTTCTTCTGCGGCTTTTTCGGCGCGATCATCGCGGGATGGTTCTCCGACCTCATCACGCGCAACAGCACCTCGCCCGTGACGAGCCGGCGCAACGCGGTCGTCATCACGATGCTCGGCATGGTGGCGTTCACCGTGCCGGCCGCGCTCGTCGAAAGCAACACGCTCGCCATTGTCTGCATCTCGGTCGTGATCTTTTTCGCCAACGCGGCGTCCGCCTGTTCATGGTCGCTCGCGACCGCCGCCGCGCCCGCGAACCGGGTCGGCTCGCTCGGCGCGATCCAGAACTTCGGCGCGTTTCTCGGCAGTGCGCTGGCGCCTATTTTCACGGGCTATATCGCCCAAGCGTGGTCGTTCGTGCCGGCGCTGCTGACCGGCGCCGCGATCGCCTTCGTCGGCGCGATGAGCTACCTGTTCCTCGTGCGCAAACCGATCGAAAGTGAAACGGCTTCGGGCGGCGCGGCACGCGCGCCCGCCTGACGAGCGGCCCGTTCAACCCGCTCCGGCAATTCGTTCAACCCTACTCGCGAGGACAACCCCGACATGTCCCTCTCTACTTCTTCGGCACGCCCGTCGCAATCGATCGAAGGTATCGTTCCCGTCATGCTGACGCCCTTCGACGACACCGGCGCCATCGACTACCCCGGGCTCGAACGGCTGATCGAGTGGTATCTCGCCCACGGCTCAGACGCGCTCTTCGCCGTGGCGCAATCGAGCGAGATGCAGTTCCTGAGTCTCGCGGAGCGCGCCGCGCTCGGCCGCTTCGTCGTCGAGCGGGTGGCGGGCCGCGTGCCGGTGGTGGTCTCGGGCCACATCAGCGACGATCCCGACGCGCAGGCCGAGGAACTCAATGCCGCCGCGGCCACCGGCGCCGACGGCATCGTGCTGGTGACGAACCACCTCGATCCGCGCCGCGAAGGCACGGAAGCGTTCTCGGCCAATCTGCGCCGGCTGATGAGCCGCCTGCCTTCCGACATTCCGCTCGGACTATACGAATGTCCGGCGCCCTACCGGCGCCTGCTCTCCGACGACGAACTCAGGCTGTGCATCGACACCGGCCGCTTCGTGATGCTAAAGGACGTGAGCTGCGATCTCGACACGGTGAAGCGCCGCGTCGCCCTGGCAAAGGGATCGCCGATGAAGATCCTGAATGCGAATGCCGCGATTGCCTGGGATGCGATGAAAGCCGGATCGGCGGGATTCAACGGTGTGTTCGCGAACTTTCACCCGGACCTCTACAACTGGCTGCGCAACCGCGCCGACGAGAACCCCGCGCTCGCCCGCGAGCTCTCGGTCTTTCTCGCGCTCGCGGCGGTATCCGAGGCACTCGGCCATCCCGCGCTCTCCAAGATGTACCACCAGCGCATCGGTACGTTCCAGTCGATTCGCTGCCGCGTGATCGACTACGACGTGCGCGAGCGCTTCTGGGGGCTCGACGCGGTGCTCGACAAGATCGTCGAAGGAACCGAGCATTTCCGTTCGCGCATTGCAGCCGGCCGCTGACAGGAGGCGAAAGCATGCGTTGAAGAATGAGCTGCGCCATACGCCAGAAACTGGCGTATGGATAAAACCGCTGACGCTCAGTTCGATTGCCCGATCTTGATCATCGGAATCGAGTTGCCGAGCATGGTCGACGGATAGTGGCCGTCCCACTTTTCGATGCGCATTTTTTCGAGCAGCGACGGGTTGTCCACGAGCGACTTGCCGAGAATGTCGTTGGCCTTCGCCGTGTTCTCCGCGACCTGTAGCGCCGCTTCGCTTTCCACCACGCGCTTCTGGGCTTCCCATCGGGTCTGGGCGATTTCGTTCTCGACACGCTGCGCGTTCTGCTGCGCCGTGATCTTGGCTTCGATCGCGTCGTTGAACTGCTTGCTGAACTGGAAATCGACGATGTTCACCGCACTGACATTCACGCCGATGTTCTGAAAACGGTTCAGCAAGGCCTCGCGCATCTCCTGGCTGACCTGGTCTCGCTTCTGGATCAGATCGGTCGCATCGTAGCGTGCCGTGACGGCTTTCGCGATGTCGTGCACGGCCGGGTCCATCACCGTGGTCCACGGATCGCTGCTATAGGTCACGAAGATCGAAGTAGCCGATGCCGGCAAGATGTTGAAGTTGATCGAAACCTTCATGTCGACCTGCTGCAGGTCTTTCGACGAACCCGCGACATCCGATGTCGCCTTGTTGACGCCGACATAGACGTTATTCATGCTCTGCGCGATCGGAATACGGAAGTGAATGCCGGGCGAGTACATGCTGCTCGACGGAGAACCGAACGTGGTCTTCACGCCGACATAGCCGGCGGGCACCGTGGCGGAAAATGAGGAGGCGGCGACAAGAACGACCAGAACACCCACGCCGATAATAATGCCGCGCATCAATCCCGGCTTTGCGGGGTTTTCGTTTTTCGGCGTGGCGCCGCTCGACTTGAAAATGTTCATGTCATTCTCCAGGTTTAAAAAAATAAGAGACGCTGAGTTCTCGCGGCTGGACTGATGCCACTCGCCGGTTTCTTTCCGGTCATCCCTGCTTCGTCGCGGATACGGACTCGGGCCGCACTGACTGCCGGCCGCCCCGAAACCCGCTTTGCTTGCGCATCCTGCCCGCGCGTTTTGCATGTCCGTTTTGCATGTCCGTTTTACCTGCGCATCCGCGTCCCGCGACATCGATCAAGGTAGGTCGTGCAGCGCTACCGCATGGAATGTAGGCGACATAGTAGGCATGCCCGCACTGTTCGTCCAGACTGCGCCGCACCGGCAGGTCATACGCGAAGCCCCGCTCTCGGGCGGCGATCTGTCATGAGCGTCATGCTCGCCCGGCCTCTCGCGGCGACCGGTTCTGAAAATCGAAAAAAAACGCGCCGACAGCAATATTTTTTTATGAATCGAATGGTCCATTCCGCCGGCTCGTTCGCCTTGGTTATCAGAAGAGTGCCAGCGTAAAGATCATGCAACCGGATACGTATCGTGCAATGGGCTTCGTCCCGTTTGCACGGTCGTATCTCGCGCATTTTCTCCGCAAGGCAGAGGCCGTATACTGGAATCCGAACCGTTAGCCGGGAGGAAGAGAGAAGCGCTCTTCCATCGGCGCTGACATCACGGCACGGCGGGCCGCACGGCGCCGCGCCCGGCACTGACTTCCACTCGTCGAGCCCGTCACATCATGAGAAGAACCTCTCCGCGCGCCCCCCTGCGAGTCAGCGCCGCCCCCACCCTCATGGCCGTCGTCGCGCCAACGCTGCCGCTCGCCGGCTGCGCATCGCATGGCGCACCGTCCTATGCGCTATTCGGCGCCTATTTCCCGCTCTGGCTCGTGAGCGCGATCGCCGGCATCGTCGGCGCGATCGTCGCGCATCGCGTATTCGTCGCGACGGGCTGGGCCGCCATCGTGCCGTACCAGCTCGCCGTCTGCTCGGCCATCGGGCTCGTGGTGGCCGTCATCGCCTGGCTCGCCGGCACGGGGCCGTTCGCATGAAGACCGCCGGACTCCCCCGCCACGCCCTGAAAGGCCGCGTGATCGCGCTGGCGATCGTCGCGCTCGGCATCGCCGCGCTCGCCTATGCGTACTACCGCGCGACGGCCTACCCCTCCACCGACGACGCCTCGATCGACGCGGACGTGGTGCACGTCGCCTCGCCTGTCGGCGGCCGCATCGTGCAGCTCGCGGTACACGAGAACCAGCGCGTCGCCAGGGGCGACCTGCTGTATGAAATCGATCCGGTGCCGTACCAGTTGACGGTCGCACAGGCGCAAGCCGACCTCGAACTCGCGCGCGCCTCGCTCGACACGCGGCGCCGCGCGCTGATCGGCGAACACTCGAACGCGGCGGTCGCCGCCGAACAGGTCAAGCGCGCGGAGCAGAATTACGATCTCGCGGCACGCGACGTGCAGCGGCTCGCCCCGCTCGCCGCACAGGGCTACGTCAGCGCGCAGCAGTTCGACCAGGTGAAGACCCGGCAACACGACGCGGCCGTGTCGCTCGCGCAGGCGCAGGAGCAACAGCGCGCCTCCGCGCAGACGATCGGCACCGACGCCGACGCGATCGCCACGCTGCATGCGCGCGAAGCCGCGCTCGCCCGCGCGCGGCACGCGCTCGACGATACCGTCGTGCGCGCGCCGCATGACGGGCTCGTGACAGGCCTGACGGTGCTGGCCGGCGAAACCGTCGCACCGAGCCAGGCGATCTTCACGCTGATCGACACGAGCGAATGGTTCGCGGTCGGCAATTTCCGCGAGACCGCGCTCGGGCAGATCGAGGTCGGCGACTGCGCCACCGTCTATTCGATGATCGACCGCAAGCGCCCGCTGACCGGCAAGGTCGTCGGCATCGGCGCGGGCGTCGCGGACAGCGATCGCATCAATCTGCCGCGCACGCTGCCGATCGTGCAGCGCTCGGTGAACTGGGTCCACGTCGCGCAGCGCTTCCCGGTGCGCGTGAAGCTCGACGAACCCGACGGCAAGCTCGTGCGCGTCGGCGCCAGCGCCATCGTCGAGGTCCGGCATGGCTCGGCCTGCCGCTGACGTCCGCGCGCCGGGTCCGCGCGAAATCCTGCGGCTGCTCGCGCCGTTTCCGGGGCGCGCGGCAATCGCCGTGCGCGTCGCACTGATCTGCGCGCTGACCCTGCTCGTGACGAGCGGCTACAGCACGCCGAACGCCGCGAACTCCGTGTACATCGTGTTCTTCCTGAACCGGACCGACCGCGTGACGAGCGCCCTGCTCGCGGCCGCGATGCTGGTGCTGGTCACGTTCGTGATCGCGCTCGTGCTCGGCGTGGCGATCTTCAGCATCGACTATCCGGTGCTGCGCGTCGCCTGCATGGCGGTGCTGTCGGTCGGCCTGCTCTACCTGACGTCGGCGAGCAAGCTGCGGCCGGTCGGCGCGACCGTCGCGATGATCACGGGCTTCGGGCTCGACGAACTCGGCCTCGCGCCGCTCGGCGAAGCCGCGACGCGCGGCCTGCTGTATGCCTGGCTGATGGTGGCGATCCCGGTCGGCATCACGCTTGTCGTCAGCCTGCTGATCGCGCCGTCGCCACGCCGGCTCGCGCTCGCGCAACTCGCGCGGCGGCTGCGGCTCGCGGCGCAGCGGCTGCGCAACGGCGATCACGCAAACGGCGAGGCGCGCGCCGGACTCGACGCATGCCTGCGCGAAGGCGACGGACAACTGCTCACATGGCTCAAGCTGTCGAAGCTCGAAGGCACCTCGTCCGCCGCCGATGTCGCCGCGCTGCGGCAGGCCGTCGCGTCGAGCACGGCGCTGCTCGTCGCGCTTGCGCTCGCCGACCGCGAACCGGATGCGCGGCTGCCCGACGCATTCGCGGCGCCGCTCGCGGCCACGCTCGACGAGATGGCCGGCATTCTCGAACAGGGCGGCTATCCGGTCGACGTGACGCTCGCGCTACCGCCCATCGAAACGCTGCCGCCGCTCGCGCGCATCGCCGCGATGGACCTGTACGCGGCGATCGTGCATTTCGCGCAGCCATGCGTAACGAGCGGCGCATCGGGCGATGCGGCAACGGCCACTCCTGCCGCCACCACAACCACCGCAGCCACGCCCTCGACCGGCCCCGAACCCAAACCCGCCGCGCCACGCGGCGGCTTCTTCCTGCCCGACGCCCGCAGCAATCCCGACCATATCCGCTACGCGCTGAAAACGACGGCCGCGGCGATGTTCTGCTACCTGCTGTACTCGCAACTCGACTGGCAGGGCATTCATACCTGCGTCATCACCTGCTACATGGTGTCGCTCGGCTCGACCGCCGAAACGGTCGAAAAGCTCACGCTGCGGATCGCCGGCTGTATCGTCGGCGCGCTGATCGGCACGGCGATGATCGTGTTCGTCGTGCCGTCGCTCTCGTCGATCGGCCATCTGATGGCGCTGGTGTTCGTCGGCGCGGCGCTGTCCGCATGGGTCGCGTTCGGCTCGCCGCGCATCGCCTACGCAGGCTTCCAGGTGGCATTCGCGTTCTTCCTGTGCGTGATCCAGGGCGCCGGTCCCGGTTTCGACCTGACGCTCGCGCGCGACCGCACGATCGGCATCCTGCTCGGCAATCTCGTCGTCTATCTCGTGTTCACGCGCATCTGGCCCGTCAGCATCGGCAAGCAGATCGACGTCGCGCTTGCGGCTCTGCTCGACCAGTGGCGAGGTCTCGCGCGAATCGCGCAACCGGCCGAGCGACGCGTGCAAGCCGCCGATGCGTTGGCGCGCCGCGGCGCGATCGCGCAGCAGCTCGGCCTGATCCACTACGAACCGTCGTGGGTACGGCCGGCCGCGACGTGGCTCGCCGCGCGGCGGCGCGCGCTGGCCGCGCTCGATGCGCTCGAAGGCCCGTTGTTCCTGCTCGCCGAACGCGCGCCGGACGACGCGGCGATCGGCACGCGGCTCGCCCGCGTGGCCGAACTGCGCGACGCAGCCTCCGCGTCGGACTCGCACGAAGCGCGTCGCACCGCCAGCATGCCGGCCGCGCCGTCGGCCGACGAGCGCCCCGACCCCGCGCGCGACGCGCTGCTGCACCTGATCGATACACGGCTCCCCGCTCTCGCCGATGCCGACCGTCAAGCCCCTCCGCAGGCGTCGCCCGCCCCGCTCCCGACCCGACCCGCCCGCCCCGCCCCCGCGT
>NZ_VWWM01000031.1:0-102390 GCF_011752945.1 Paraburkholderia sp. Cy-641 | reverse complement strand
TCCGGCACGCCGTCAACAGGTTTTAACACACTGCCTAACCTGCCTGCGCCGCGAAAACCCCCTGCCATCCAGGGCCTCCCGCTTCCCCGTGCCCCGCTGGGCGGAACACGAAAGAGCGGAATTCTAGTCGCCGCTATCAGGACTTGCAAGCAATATTTTGACAAGCGTATTAACGGTGCTTGAAAACCGGTTTGCGCTTCTCCACGAATGCGGCCATTCCCTCCTTCTGATCTTCGGTAGCGAAGAGCGAATGGAACAGGCGACGCTCGAAATGCACGCCCTCCGCGAGCGTCGTTTCATAGGCGCGGTTGACCGACTCCTTGACCATCATCACTGCCGGTAACGGGAATTCGGCAATAGTCGCGGCTGCAGCGACCGCTTCGTCAAGCAGCGACGCGGCCGGAATCACGCGCGAAACCAGTCCGGCACGCTCGGCCTCGGCTGCGTCCATAAAACGGGCCGTCAAGCAGAGATCCATCGCCTTTGCTTTCGACACCGCGCGCGGCAATCGCTGCGTGCCGCCCGCGCCCGGCATGATGCCGAGCTTGATTTCCGGCTGACCGAACTTCGCCGTGTCGGCAGCAAAAATGATGTCGCACATCATCGCGAGCTCGCAGCCGCCGCCTAGCGCGAAGCCCGCCACCGCAGCAATGATCGGCTTACGGATCGAACGCACCGCTTCCCAGTTGCGCGTGATGTAGTCGCCTTTGTAGACGTCCATATAGGTATAGGTCGCCATCATGCCGATGTCGGCCCCCGCCGCGAACGCCTTCTCGCTACCGGTCACGACAATCGCGCCGATCGCCTCATCGGCATCGAACTCGCGCAACGCGGTGCCCAGTTCGTCCATCAACGCATCGTTTAGCGCGTTCAGTGCCTTCGGACGATTCAATGTGATCAACCCGACCCGTCCTCGCGCCTCAACCAGAATGTTTTCGTAAGCCATGCCGCCTCCAGAGGGTTAATTTGCACGCGAAAAACGCTTCGCGCGGCTCTCTTAATAATGCTACCATTCACAAACCAACCGGTCGGTCAATTATTCGACGGGTTTTCCCCCAACGTATAGCCAAGCCCTCCCTGCCATGAAACATCCGCTATTTGCAAAGCACGAAGACACGCTGCACAAGGCGCTCGCCGCACTCGAAACGCGTGGCTACTGGAGCCCGTTCGTCGAGATTCCCAGTCCGAAAGTGTACGGGGAAACAGCGAACGCGGACAGCGAAGCCGCGTTCAAAGCGCTGCTCAATACGACTTTCGCGCTGGACCAGCCGTCGACCGGAGAAACGGTCGGCGCCGAAGTCTCACCGTTTGGTTTTCCGCTAGGCATGCGTTATCCCAAAGCCACCCCGGACGCGTTGATCGCAGTGGCCGCCGCTGCGCAGCGCGACTGGCGCACGGCCGGCCCGCAAGCGTGGGTCGGCGTATGCCTCGAAATCCTCGCGCGCCTGAATCGCGCCAGCTTCGAGATTGGCTATAGCGTGATGCACACCACCGGCCAGGCGTTCATGATGGCGTTTCAGGCCGGCGGCCCGCATGCGCAGGATCGCGCGCTCGAAGCCGTGGCTTACGCATGGGACCAGTTGCGCCGCGTTCCCGCCGACGCGCACTGGGAAAAACCGCAAGGCAAGAACCCGCCGCTCGCCATGCACAAGCGCTATACCGTCGTGCCGCGCGGCACCGGTCTCGTGCTGGGGTGCTGCACATTCCCGACCTGGAACGGCTACCCGGGCCTTTTCGCCGATCTGGCCACCGGCAACACCGTCATCGTCAAGCCGCATCCGGGCGCGATTCTGCCGCTCGCATTGACCGTGCGCATCGCGCGTGAGGTTTTGCGCGAGGCAGGCTTCGATCCGAACGTTGTCACACTGCTTGCCACTGACCCGAACGACGGCTCCCTCGTCCAGAACCTCGCCCTGCGTCCGGAAATCAAGCTGATCGACTTCACCGGCAGCACCCAGAACGGCACCTGGCTCGAGCGCAACGCGCATCAGGCTCAGGTCTACACCGAAAAAGCCGGCGTCAACCAGATCGTGATCGACTCGGTCGACGACATCAAGGCCGCCGCGCGCAACATCGCCTTTTCTCTCGCGCTGTACTCGGGCCAGATGTGCACCGCGCCGCAAAACATCTATGTGCCGCGCAACGGCATCCGCACGGCCGACGGCGCGCTCGGTTTCGACGACGTCGCCCAGGCGCTTGCCGGCGCCGTGCAAAAGCTCGTTGCCGACCCTGCCCGTGCTGTCGAACTGCTCGGATCGATCCAGAACGATGGCGTCGCGCAGCGCATTGACGAAGCCGCGAAACTCGGCCGCATTCTCGTCGAGAGCCAGACGCTCGAGCATCCGTCCTTCCCGGGCGCTCGCGTGCGTACCCCGCTCGTGCTGCAACTCGACGCCGCGACCGACCACGCGCAGTTCACCCGTGAATGGTTCGGACCGATCTCGTTCGTGATCGCAACGGATTCGACCGCGCAGTCGCTCGATCTCGCCGGTGCCATCGCCGCCGAACACGGCGCACTGACACTATCGGTCTACAGCACGGACGCAGCCGTACTCGACCGCGCACACGAAGCGTCGATTCGTGGCGGCGTCGCGCTCTCGATCAATCTGACCGGTGGCGTGTTCGTCAATCAATCCGCGGCCTTCTCCGATTTCCACGGCACCGGCGCCAACCCGGCCGCCAATGCCGCGCTGGCCGATGCGGCGTTTGTCGCCAATCGCTTTCGCGTCGTTCAAAGCCGTGCCCATGTTGAACCGAAAACGGCGCCGGCGGTAGCTGGCTGAATGGCGTAGGACAACGCACGATTCCTATGCCTTCTGGCCGAATGGACCGGGTCGCGCGCGCTCACTAACATGAGACAGCAGGCCGACATTGCGCGCCGCCGCATTGCCCGGCTCTCGCTAACCGCGTGCTGTGCCCATCGGTCAATGAGATTTCGAGGAGATACCCAATGTCATATGAAGCGATCCGGCTGGACGTCGACACATCGAGCCGCGTAGCCACCATTACGCTGAACCGCCCGGACAAGCTCAACAGCTTTACGCGCGCGATGCATCGGGAACTGAGCGACGCGCTCGATCGGGTCGCAACGTCAGGCGCCCGGGCGCTCGTGCTGACCGGGGCGGGCCGCGGCTTCTGCGCCGGCCAGGATCTCGCCGATCTCGACTTCACGCCAGGCGCCATGACCGACCTGGGCGACCTGATCGACGAACATTTCAACCCGTTGATTCGCCGTCTGCAGGCGTTGCCGATTCCGGTCGTCGCGGCGGTCAACGGCACAGCCGCCGGCGCGGGTGCCAACCTCGCGCTCGCCTGCGACCTCGTGCTCGCGGCGCGCTCCGCGAGCTTCATCCAGGCGTTCGTGAAGATCGGCCTCGTGCCCGACTCGGGCGGTACATGGTTTCTGCCGCAGCGCGTCGGCATGGCACGCGCGTTGGGGCTCGCTCTCACCAGCGACAAACTCGGCGCCGAGAAAGCCGAGAGCTGGGGCTTGATCTGGCAAGCGGTCGACGACGCGGATCTCGCCAGCACCGCGGCGAAACTCGCGTCGCAGCTCGCTCAGCAACCGACGCGCGCAATCGCCGCAATCAAACAGGCCATGCGAGCAAGCACGACGCAAACGCTCGACCAGCAGCTCGACCTCGAACGCGATCTGCAACGCGAACTCGGCGCCTCGCACGATTACGCGGAAGGTGTGCAGGCGTTCATCGAAAAGCGCGCGCCGCGCTTCGAGGGGCGCTGACATGACCGCTCATCAAACCCGCCGCCCCGACCAGATGACACCCGACGAACTTGCCCGCGCGACCGCCGCCGCGATGTACGAGAACGATGCCTGCAGCCGCGCGCTCGGGCTCGAAATTCTCGAAGTCCGTCCAGGCTATGCGCGGCTGCGCATGGCCATACGCGACGATTTCTTGAACGGCCATCAGATCTGCCATGGCGGCCTGATCTTCACACTTGCCGATTCGACGTTCGCGTTCGCCTGCAACACGTACAACATCAATACGGTCGCGGCTGGCTGCTCGATCGAGTTTCTGCGGCCGGTGTACGGCGGCGACGCGCTAGTGGCGGAAGCGGTCGAGCAGACACTGAGCGGGCGCACCGGTATCTACGACATCCGCGTGACGAATCGAGCCGGCGAAACCGTCGCGATGTTTCGCGGCAAGTCGGCGCAAATCAAAGGCAATCTGATTCCGACCGGCGACTAGACAAGCACACGAACCGCAGGCCCAGGCAGTACCTCAGGCGACGCCCTCCCAAAGACAACAGATCGCCGCGGATTTCTGGCGCGCAAGCGCGCCGCACATCAGACTCAGGCATTGAGGCAGCAAGGAGACATTCGATGACCACCGCTCTTCCGATCGATCCGATCGAGACCGCCAGCCGCGACGAACTCGTCGCGCTTCAACTTGAACGGCTCAAATGGTCGCTGAACCATGCGTACGAGAACTCGCCGGTCTATCGGCGCAAGTTCGACGAAGCCGGTGTTCATCCGGGCGAAGTGACATCCCTCGCTGACCTCGCCCGCTTTCCGTTCACGACGAAGCAGGATCTGCGCGACAGCTATCCGTTCGGGATGTTCGCCGTGCCGCAGGAGCGGATTTCGCGCATCCACGCGTCGTCGGGCACGACGGGCAAGCCGACCGTGGTGGGCTATACCGCGCGCGACATCGATACATGGGCCAATCTCGTCGCACGATCGATCCGCGCCGCCGGCGCGAAGCGCGGAGACAAAGTACACATAAGCTACGGCTATGGCCTTTTCACAGGCGGCCTCGGCGCGCACTACGGCGCCGAGCGCGCCGGGCTCACCGTGATCCCGTTCGGCGGCGGTCAAACCGAGAAACAGGTGCAGTTGATCCAGGACTTCCGGCCCGACATCATCATGGTGACACCGAGCTACATGCTCTCGATTGCGGACGAACTCGAACGTCAGGGCATCGATCCGGCCAACTGCTCGCTGCGCCTCGGCATCTTCGGCGCGGAACCGTGGACCAACGACATGCGCCAGGCCATCGAAAAACGCATGGGCATCGACGCGGTCGATATTTACGGGCTGTCCGAAGTGATGGGCCCGGGCGTCGCGTCGGAGTGCGTCGAAACCAAAGACGGCCCGACCATCTGGGAAGATCATTTCTACCCGGAAATTATCGATCCCGAAACCGGCGCAGTGCTGCCCGACGGCGAACTCGGCGAACTCGTGTTTACCTCGCTCACGAAGGAAGCGCTGCCGATCATCCGCTATCGCACGCGCGATCTCACGCGCCTGCTGCCGGGCAGCGCACGCACGATGCGGCGCATGGAGAAGATCACCGGCCGCTCTGACGACATGATGATCGTGCGCGGCGTGAACGTATTCCCGACGCAAATCGAAGAACTGCTGCTCCGCCAGCACGCGCTCGCGCCGCACTACCAGATCGTGCTCACGAAGGAAGGTCCGCTCGACGTATTGACGCTGAATGTCGAGCCGTGCCCGGAAAGCGCGCCAGACACCACCGCGCTAACCACAGCGAAAAACGCGCTCGCTTATGACATCAAGGCCTTGATCGGCGTCAGCGCGGTAGTGAATGTGCTTGCCGTGAACGGGATCGAGCGTTCGGTCGGCAAGGCACGGCGCGTAGTGGATAAACGCAAAGCGGGGCTTTGATCCCTGCGCGGGGCGAGGACCGCTCGCGCCACCTCACGAATTCGGCAGCAACAGCCACATCCGGCCGCCCTGCTTCATCTTGCCGGCCAGATCGCCTGCGTCGTCGCCGAGCCCCCAGAAGTAATCGGCGCGCACGCCGCCCTTGATCGCGCTGCCCGTGTCCTGTGCGAACACGAGGCGGTTCATCGGCGAGTTCGTGAGCGGACGCGTGGTTTGCAGAAACACGGGCGTACCCAACGGAATCGCGCTCGGATCCACCGCGATCGAGCGCTCCGGCGTCAACGGCACGCCGAGCGCGCCGATCGGACCATCGGCACCGCCGCTCGGCGCGCTTTCCGCAGACGGCATCTCGCGGAAAAACACGAAGCGCGGGTTCGTATCGAGCAAGGCCTCGACGCGCGTCGGGTTCGCGCGCGCCCATGCCTTGATGCCCTGCATCGTCGCCTGCGCCGGCGTGACCTCGCCATGATCGAGCAGCCAACGCCCGATCGACTTGTACGGCTGGTTGTTAGTGCCGCCGAAACCGACGCGCATCACGCTGCCGTCTTCCATCACGACACGTCCGGAGCCCTGCACCTGCAGGAAGAATGCTTCGATCGGGTCGTCGACCCAGACAAGCTCATTGCCGTTGAGCACGCCCGAGCGCTCGAGCTGCGCGCGCGCCGGCAACGGCGCGCCCGCGCGATAGCCGGCGGGCCAGCGGTACAGTGCGGTCTGATACACGCCGTGCCGCGTGCGCGAACCGCGCAGCAAGGGCTCGTAATAGCCGGTGACGAGACCGTCGAGCGTGCCGTCGTTATTGGCGAGCTGGAACGGCGTGAAATAGGCTTCGAAGAAAGCCCGCGCGCTCGTGACGTCGAGGTCGTCGATCTGCGAGGCGGCCGCGCATGCACGGGACCAGCTCGGCTGACGTGCGAGCCGCACGCAGTTTTGCCGCAACGCGGCGGTCGCGCCGATCAGCGAGTCATCCTGCCAGCCCGGCACCTGCTGCCACGCGACCGCGGTCAATCGCGCCGAAGCAATCTGACCGGGAATGATCGCCGCACCGCTCGGCGGCGATGGCCGGATCGCGCCGCCGCCACCGCAGGACGCGAGCAATACCGCGACTGAAAGCGCACCGAGCCAGGCGCCGGCGCGGCGGACAAAACGCATACAATGTTCGTTCTTGATGGAAACCGCCATGTCTGATCTGTTCGACGAATACCCGATGCTCATCTTCGCGCTGGAATCGCTTGTCGCGCTTTTCCTGCTCATCTTTATCGTTGTATGGACGTCGTCCGGCAAAAAGAAAACGACGCGCGCCAGGTCAGCGGAACAACCCAAGCAGCAAAAACCGCAGTGACGCGCAGTAACCGTCGTGGGGTTATCCAGCCGGCCGCGCGCTGAAGCACGCATCGGCCACTCGCCTGCCGCCGGTCACAACGCCTCACCCGCTTCACTCTTCATCCCGCCACGCACGCCACTTCGCGCCCGCACGAAGTCAGTAAAGACAGCGCGCCTTGGCAGCGGTTCAATGCAAGGTACGCGGCATGCGCAACACGAACTCCGGCACGGGCGCATCGAAGCGCTCGCCGTCCTCGGCCACGCAGAAGTAATCTCCGCGCATGGTGCCGACCGGCGTCGCGATAACGGCCCAACTCGTGTACTCGAAATGCTCGCCCGGCTTGAGCAACGGCTGATGGCCGACCACGCCCAAGCCTTTGACTTCCTGCACGGTGTTGTCGCTGTCGGTAATCACCCAATGACGCGCGATCAGTTGCGCGGGTACCTGGCCGGTATTACGGATAGTCAGCGTGTAGGCAAATGCGTACTGGCGGCGCTCCGGGTCGGATTCTTCGGGCAGGTATTGCACCTGCGCCGAGACGCTGAATTCATACTGGCTCATCCTGATTCCGGTCTGATAAACGGCTGTGAAAAACGCGGGAAGGCCCGAACGCCAATGGTTTGCGGGGGCATCGGCGATGCGGCGCTCATGGATTGGCATTCTGCTTGATGCGCGGCACGCCCGCAACCGGGTACACCCTTTGGCCAGGAGTGTTCAAGACGCTGGGGCGTGGCACGCTTCGGAGCCTCACTTCATTCAGAACCTCACTTCGGGGCCCGCTTTCCGACGTCCAGTTTCCTGCCGCCAGGTTTTTCCGCCATAGCTTTCAAAGCGCTTATGCCGCACAGCTCTTTCCCATCGCTTCTTCATCGCTGCTTCGCCGCTCCGTTTCTTCCCGCTCCCGGCGCGGTCCACGGTCACAGTCCACCTCTTCCGCCAAGCCCCGAACAAACCGGCACGACCCGCCGAGGCCCACGCCCCGGCACCACCACGCAAAACGGTAAAATGGCGCTTTCCCGCTTGCATCCGCCCCTTGCCATGACGCAATTCCGCATCGCCCCCAGCATTCTGTCCGCCGATTTCGCCCGCCTCGGCGAAGAAGTCCGCAACGTCGTCGCGGCCGGCGCCGACTGGATTCACTTCGACGTGATGGACAACCACTACGTGCCGAACCTGACCATCGGCCCACTCGTCTGCGAAGCGATCCGCCCGCACGTCGACGTGCCGATCGACGTGCACCTGATGGTGCGTCCCGTCGACCGCATCGTGCCGGACTTCGCGAAAGCCGGCGCGAACCTGATCAGCTTCCACCCGGAAGGCTCGGACCACATCGACCGCACGCTCTCGCTGATCCGCGACCACGGCTGCAAGGCCGGCCTCGTGTTCAACCCGGCCACGTCGCTGAGCTATCTCGATCACGTCATGGACAAGGTCGACCTCGTGCTGATCATGTCGGTGAACCCGGGCTTCGGCGGCCAGGCGTTCATTCCCGAGGCGCTCAACAAGCTGCGCGAGGCGCGCAGGCGCATCGACGCATACGAGGAGCGCACCGGCCGCGAGATTCATCTCGAAGTGGACGGCGGCGTGAAGGTCGACAACATCGCGGAAATCGCGGCGGCCGGCGCGGACACGTTCGTGGCCGGCTCGGCGATCTTCGGCCAGCCCGATCACAAGGTGGTGATCGACAAGATGCGCGCGGCCCTCGCCGCCGTGCAGCACTAACGCCCAGCCTTAACACCCGACATCCGGACCCGCGCCCCATGACCGCTCCGTTCCCCGCCCCGACTTTCACCGGCCCGCGCCTCGCAGCCGCGATCATCGACCTCGACGGCACGATGATCGATACCGCCGACGACTTCACCGCCGGCCTGAACGGCATGCTCGCCCAACTCGACGCAGCGGAAACCTCGCGCGAGGAAGTGGCCGGCTATGTCGGCAAGGGTTCGGAGCATCTGATCCGCAGCGTGCTCGCGCCGCGCTTCGA
The DNA here is from genome assembly GCF_011752945.1 of Paraburkholderia sp. Cy-641. Lineage (NCBI taxonomy): Bacteria > Pseudomonadati > Pseudomonadota > Betaproteobacteria > Burkholderiales > Burkholderiaceae > Paraburkholderia > Paraburkholderia sp. Cy-641. The sequence goes on along the minus strand of NZ_VWWM01000031.1, from coordinate 93,435 downwards.
AGCGGACCACGCGCAGGAGCGCTTCGAAGAGGCGCTCGCGATCTATCAGGCCGAATACGCGAAGATCAACGGCCTGCACACGCGGCTTTATCCCGACGTCGAAGCCGGCCTGCACGCCATGCGCGAGGCCGGCCTCAAGCTCGCGTGCGTGACGAACAAGCCGCACCGCTTCGCGCTCGAACTGCTGCAACAGTACGGGCTCGCGCCGTATTTCAGGGTCGTGCTCGGCGGCGACAGTCTCGCGAAAAAGAAGCCCGACCCGTTGCCGATGCTCACCGCCGCCGCGCAACTCGGTGTCGAGCCGCAAGCCACCGTCGCGATCGGCGACTCGGAAAACGACGCGCTGGCGGGCCGTGCGGCCGGCATGGCCACGCTCACCGTGCCCTACGGCTACAACCATGGCCAAGCTATACAAACGATAAAATCCGATGGTATAGTTGCCTCGCTGCTCGACGCCGCCAAGGCAATCGCAGCACACCAATCCACGACTTGAACAGTCCTTCATCCTCATGTTTCTGAATAAAAAACGGAGTCTGATTAGCATCGACCGGGGAGCCTGGCCCTGGCGTCGCTGGTCGCGCTAACCTCGCCTGAGGTACGCTGAAGATCGTCTTCGGCAACCGTTTTTTACTTCGCTGCGCTCACGCGCTTTTTCCATCGCTCTGTTTCGCTGCTGCATCGGCTGATTCGGCCCGCGCGTACCCGCAAAGTACCGCGACGGACCGGTCAACGTTCGCATGCGTCGATGGGAAACTCGCGCCGGTCGGTATCATCGGGTCGAAACCGTCGACTCGCGTCCCGGCCAGAAGCGCCTGGCCTCGCTTTGCCCGACACTCGCTGCCGCCGGATCACCGTACAGGATCGGAACATGACCGAACTCGAATTCCAGTCCCTCGCCAACGAGGGTTTCAACCGCATTCCGCTGATCGCCGAAGCGCTCGCCGACCTCGAAACACCGCTCTCGCTCTACCTGAAGCTCGCGCAGAGCGAGCGCAACGGCGCGAACTCGTTCCTGCTCGAATCGGTGGTGGGCGGCGAACGCTTCGGCCGCTATTCGTTCATCGGACTGCCGGCGCGCATGTTGCTGCGCACGCGCAACGGCGTCACGGAAGTGGTGCGCGACGGCAAGGTGATCGAGACGCACGACGGCGATCCGCTCGCCTTCATCCAGCAGTTCCAGGCGCGCTTCAAGGTCGCGCAACGCCCGGGGCTGCCGCGCTTCACGGGCGGTCTGGCCGGCTATTTCGGCTATGACGCCGTGCGCTACATCGAGAAAAAGCTCGCGCACAGCGCACCGAAAGACGACCTCAATCTGCCCGATATCCAGTTGCTGCTGACCGAGGAAGTCGCGGTGATCGACAACCTCGCGGGCAAGCTCTACCTCGTGGTCTACGCCGATCCGACGCAGGCCGAGGCGTACACGAAAGCGAAGCACCGTCTGCGCGAGTTGCGCCAGCGTCTGCGCGCGAGCGTGCAGCCGCCCGTCATTTCGTCGAGCGTGCGCACCGAGATCTATCGCGAATTCGCCAAGGACGACTACCTCGCCGCCGTGCGCAAGGCGAAGGAATACATCGCCGCCGGCGAACTGATGCAGGTGCAGGTCGGCCAGCGCCTGACCAAGCCGTACCGCGACAACCCGCTGTCGCTGTATCGCGCGCTGCGCTCGCTGAATCCGTCGCCGTACATGTATTACTACAACTTCGGCGACTTCCACGTGGTCGGCGCGTCGCCGGAAATTCTCGTGCGCCAGGAAAAGCGCGGCGAGGACCGCCTCGTCACGATCCGCCCGCTCGCCGGCACGCGGCCGCGCGGCAACACGCCCGAGCGCGATGCGCAACTCGCGACCGAGCTGCTCAACGATCCGAAGGAAATCGCCGAACACGTGATGCTGATCGACCTCGCGCGCAACGACGTGGGCCGCATCGCGCAGATCGGCTCGGTCGTCGTGACCGACAAGATGGTGATCGAAAAGTACTCGCACGTGCAGCACATCGTCAGTTCGGTCGAAGGCAAGCTCAAGCCCGACATGACCAATTTCGACGTGCTGCGCGCCACGTTCCCAGCCGGCACGCTGTCGGGCGCGCCGAAGGTCCGCGCGATGGAGCTGATCGACGAGCTCGAACCCATCAAGCGCGGCCTGTACGGCGGTGCGGTCGGCTATCTGTCGTTCACGGGCGAGATGGATCTCGCCATCACGATCCGCACCGGCGTGATCGCGAACGGCAATCTGTACGTGCAGGCGGCCGCGGGCGTGGTCGCCGATTCGGTGCCCGAATCCGAATGGCAGGAGACCGAGAACAAGGCGCGCGCGGTGATGCGCGCGGCCGAACAGGTGCAGGACGGCCTCGATAGCGACCTCTGAGCCAGGCACGCGATACGGCTCATGATCGACAACGCGCGCAATGCGATGGCGCCGATCATGAGCGTGATCGGGCTATCAGAAGCTCCTTTTGCGGGCCATCGTGCGCGCACTCGTACGCGTCGCGCTCCATTGGGCCGGCCCTCGGAAATGGCGTGCGCCCCTTATCGTGCCCGGGTTATGGCACATAGCGCTCGCTCGTGAGCCTGGCGCAACAGCAACAACGACAACAACGGACCACCGCCACCCGCCATCTCCCGGTGCCCTCGATCATGCCCCCCATTGGCCGTATTCGCTGTCCGCGCGTCCCAGCGCATTGCCGAACCATTCGGCGAGAAAGTCGATAAACGCCACCACCTTCGCCGATACGTTGAGCCGTTCGCCATACACCGCGTACACGTCCGCGACCGGCAACGACCATTCCGGCAACACGACACTCAACGCGCCCGAGCGCAAATGCGGGTACACGTCCCACTCGGAGCGCATCAATATCCCGTGACCGTCCAGCGCCCAGACGAGCGCGGTCTCGCCGTCATTGGTACTCAACGCGCCACGCACCTTGACCGTCTCCTGCTTGCGGCCGCGGCTCAGATGCCACGTACCGTAAGCCGCGTCGTTCTCGCGTAGCACGATGCACTTGTGCGCCTGCAGGTCGCGCGGCGTATCCGGCACGCCGGCCCTCTCGATGTAGGCCGGCGACGCGCACAGCAAACGCCGGTTCGGCGCGATCTTGCGCGCGACGAGCCGCGAATCGGGAATCTCGCCGAACCAGATGCCGACGTCATAGGCTTCGTCAGCGAGGCGGATCGAGCGATCGGTCAGCGTCAATTGCACTTCCACTTCCGCATAGCGCCGCGCGAACTCGGAGACCGCCGGCGCGATATGACGCCGCCCGAAACCGAATGTCGCGTTCACGCGCAACAGGCCTTTCGGAATCGCCCGCGCGCTCGACACCATCCGGTCGAGCTCTTCGAGTTCGACCAGCAGCCGCGCGCCATGCGACAGATACAGTTCGCCCTCCTGAGTCACGCTGATGCGCCGGGTGGTGCGATTCAGAAGCCGCACGCCGAGGCGCGCTTCCATTCGCGCGAGCCGCGCGGTAACCGCGGGCGGCGTGACGCCGAGTTCGCGAGCCAGCGCCGACAGATTGCCGTGTTTGACCAGCTGCACGAAAAACGCAAGATCCGAAATGGAATCCACTGGCGGGCCTATCTATAAATTTAACTTAAAAATAGATTAAAGAAAAACGCATTATATGCATTAACCATCTCTGTAGACTGTTTCGCATAGAAACGTTGCCCGTTTTCGCCGCCCTTCGCGGACGCGTCATCGGGCCCTCACACCATCGGAGGAGATGTGCCGAGCACGCTGTATCAGAAGCTCGTCGAGTCGCACACGGTCGCGAAACTCGACGCCCAGCACGTCCTGCTTTATGCGGACCTGCACATCATGAACGAATACACCAGCCCGCAGGCTTTCAACGGCCTCGTCGAGCGCGGCATCGGCGTCCTGCGGCCGGAGCAGCAGATGGGCGTGGTCGATCATGTGATTCCGACGCGCCCCGATCCGGTCGGCAAACGCGTGATCGCGATCGACGCCGCCGCGCGCCAGGCCGCGAATTTCACGCGCAACTGCACGAAATACGGCATCAAGCTGTTCGACGTCAACGATCCGCTGCAAGGCATCGAGCACGTCGTCGCGCCCGAATCGGGCCTGATCCGCCCCGGCATGGTCGTGCTGTGCGGCGATAGCCACACGACCACTTACGGCGCATTCGGCGCGCTGGGCTTCGGCATCGGCACGTCGGAAATCGAGCATGTACTGGCGACACAAACGCTGTCGTACCGTCTCGCGAGCACGATGCGCATCCAGATCAACGGCAGCCGGCCGGCCGGCACGACCGCGAAGGACCTCGTGCTGTGCGTGATCGCGAAAATCAGCGCGCAAGGAGCGCGCGGCTATGCGGTCGAATACACCGGCGAGGCGATCCGCGCGCTGTCGATCGAAGCGCGCATGACCCTGTGCAACATGACCGTCGAGGCCGGCGCTCGCGCCGTGCTGATCGAGCCGGACGACACGACCTTCGCGTATCTGCGCGCGCATCGCGGCAATCTGGGCGAAGCGCAAATGGAAGCGGCGATCGCGGCATGGCGCACGCTGCGCACGGACCCCGGCGCGCAGTTCGACGCCGACCTCGCCATCGACGCCGCCGACGTCGCGCCCTACGTCACCTGGGGCACGAGCCCCGACCAGGCGATCCCCGTCGATGGCCTGATTCCCGCGCCCGAAGACAGCGCCGATCACGTCGTGAGCGCGGCGACCGCGCGCGCACTGGACTACATCGGCCTCGCACCGGGTTCGAGCATCGAGGGCACGCCGATCGATCGCGTGTTCATCGGCTCGTGCACCAACGGCCGCATCGAAGACCTGCGCGCGGTCGCGGCGATGCTGCGCGACGGCATGCACGTCGCCCCCACCGTGCGCGCGATGATCGTGCCGGGCTCCGGCGCCGTGCGCGCGCAAGCGGAACAGGAAGGGCTGTCGGATACCTTCATCAAGGCCGGCTTCGAATGGCGCCAACCCGGCTGCTCGATGTGCCTCGCGATGAACGACGACGTGCTGCGCCCCGGCGAGCGCTGCGCCTCGACCACCAATCGCAATTTCGAAGGCCGTCAGGGACGCGACAGCCGCACGCATCTGATGAGCCCGGCAATGGCCGCCGCCGCCGCGATCACCGGACGCATCACCGACATCCGCAAATGGGAGCACCACGATGCCTGATTTCTCGCGCATGGACGGCGTGGCCGCACCGCTGCCGATCGCCAATCTCGACACCGATCAGATCATGCCGAAGCAGTTCCTGCTCGGCACCGACAAGTCCGGCCTCGCCGCCGGCCTGCTGTACGACCTGCGCTTCCTGCCGGACGGCAGCCGGCGCGACGACTTCGTGCTGAACACGCCGGCCTATGCGGGCGCGAAAGTGCTGGTCGGCGGCGCCAACTTCGGCTGCGGATCGAGCCGCGAGCACGCGGTATGGGGGCTGCTGCAAAGCGGCATCGAAGCGGTGCTCGCGCCGAGCTACGGCGAAATCTTCTACTACAACGCGGCGAACAACCGGCTGCTCGCGATCATCCTGAAGCCGGAAGAGATCGACGAGATCAGCGCTGAAATTTCGAACCCGGCGGCGAACCGTCTGTCGATCGACGTTGCCGCGCAAACGGTGCGCACCGCGTCGGGCCGCACGTATTCGTTCCGGATGGACGAGCGGCACCGGCAGATGTTCCTTGAAGGTCTCGACGTGCTCGGCGCATCGCTGAAGATGCTGCCGCACATCGAAGCATTCGAAGCGCGGCATCGCGCGGAAAACCCCTGGGCGCGCGTGCTGCCGCTGCCTGCCGGCGCGGCCTGATCGAGCCCGCGCGGCGCTGCTGCATTGCCCACTTCTCTCAACTACAACCGATATGGAGAACCCCCACATGAAACCGCTGATCGGCCTGATGCTCGGCGACGTCACCGGGATCGGCCCGGAACTGGTCGTCAAACTGCTGTCGCTTCCCGAAACCCGTGAAAAAGCGAACGTCGTGATCATCGGCGACGAGCGTGTGCTCGAACTCGGCATGAAAGACGCCGGCCAGCGCATTCCGTACGTGAAGATCGCGAACGTGAAGGACGCGGTGCACGACGCGGCGGAGATTCCGCTGATCGATCTGCACAACGTCGACCCGGCGCTGTACCCGCGCGGCGAGTTGAATGCCGAATCGGGCCGCCTCACCGGCGAGACGCTCAAGTACATGACGGACCTCGCGCTCGCGGGCGAACTCGACGGCATCTGCTTCGCGCCGCTCAACAAGGCGGCCCTGCATCGCGGCGGCTGGAACTATCACGACGAACATCAGATGTTCGCCGCCTGGACGAAGCACGAAGGCTACTTCGGCGAAGTCAACATCATTCCGCAGTTCTCGACCTTCCGCGTAACCTCGCACGTCGCGCTGCGCAAGGCCGTCGACATGGTGAAGCCCGACCGCATCGAAGGCGCGCTCACGCTCGCGCACGACACGATGCGCGCGTTCGGCAAGACCGCGCCGCGCATCGGCGTCGCGGCGCTCAATCCGCACGGCGGCGAAAACGGCCTGTTCGGCGACGAGGAAATCACGATCATTCGCCCGACCCTCGAAGCGCTGCGCGCGAAAGGTCTCGCGAGCGAAGGTCCGTTCCCGTCCGACACCGTGTTCATCAAGGCGCGCCGCGGCGATTTCGACGCGGTGGTGATCATGTATCACGACCAGGGGCAGATCGCGACGAAGCTGCTCGGCTTCTCGCAAGGCGTCACGCTGACGGGCGGCCTGAAGACCGTTTATGCGACGCCGGCGCATGGCGTGGCGTACGACATCGTCGGCACCGGCACCGCGGATGTCGGCGCGACCGCCGCCGCATTCGACGTCGCGACGCGCACCGCGGTCGCCCGCAAGAGCGCACGCGCGGCGCTCGCGCACTGAAGCACACGCACCACGATCGCATCGAAAGCCCGCCGCGCCGCCTGGAGACGGCGCGCGCGGCGGACCCGCAATAACCTGCTTACGCATTGCCATAGAGGTCAGTCATGCCCATGTTTGAGAATTTCACCAAAACGACGATCAAAACGAGCGGCGCCGAGATTGTGACGGTCAAGGGCGGCGAAGGCCCGCCGCTGCTGCTGATGCACGGCAACCCGTTCAATCACCTGTCCTGGCACAAGATCGCGCCGCGCCTCGCGAAAGAGTTCACGGTGGTCTGCACCGACCTGCGCGGCTACGGCGACAGCTCGAAGCCGCCCGGCGGCGGCGATCACTCGGACTACTCGTTCCGCGCGATGGCGCAGGACCAGGTCGAAGTGATGGCGGCGCTCGGCTTCGACAAGTTCTATGCGGCGGGCCACGACCGCGGCGCGCGCGTGCTGCACCGCATGTGTCTCGACCATGAATCGACGGTGCTCAAGGCGGCCTTCGTGGACATGCTGCCGCAACACCATCTGCTCAACAACGTGACGCGCCAGTGGGGCAAGTTCTCGTGGCACTGGTTCTTCATGATTCAGGACTATCCGACGCCGGAAAAGATGATGGGCGCGGACCCCGAATTCTTCATCCGCCGCAAGCTGTCGAAGACCGACCAGGGCACGAGCTTCTTCGGCCCGGAAGCGCTCGCGGACTACATCCGCTGCATCAGGAATCCGGACGTGATCCACGCGATGTGCGAGGACTACCGCGCGACCTTCGGCATCGACCTCGACATGGATACCGCCGACTTCGACGCGGGGCGCCGTGTCACCACGCCGTCGATGATCCTGTGGGGCGCGAAAGGCGGCGTCGGACGCAATCACAACGCGGCCGAAGTGTGGAGCCGCTACGCGACGAACATCGTGCGAACCGCAACCGTGCCGTCGGGCCACTATCTGCAGGAAGAATGCCCCGACGAGACCTACGAAGAGCTGAGCAGCTTCTTCCGCCAGTAAATCCCGTGCCATGACCGCCGCGCGCGCGGGCTCCGCTGGTCAGAGAGCCGCGCGCGGCGCGATCGCGCCGTAAAACAATGAATGGAGGAAGACATGTCCCCTTCGCAGCCTACGCGAAGCAGGGCAAGGATCACGTTCGTCCTGCTTTGCATCATGGCGTTCATCATGTACGTCGACCGCACCAATATGTCGGTCGCCGCCCCCGTGATGAGCAAGGAACTCGGTTTTAGCAACACCCATCTCGGCTTCATCTTCTCCGCCTTCGCCCTCGCCTACAGCTGCTTCATGATTCCGGGCGGCTGGCACAGCGACCGTATCGGCTCCCGCAAAGGCCTGTTGCTGTACGGCTCGCTGTGGGCAATCGCGACGATCGCCACCGGGGTCGTCGGCAGTCTGTACGCGCTGGTCGCCGCGCGCTTCTTCGTCGGCGTGGGCGAAGCGCCGATTTACCCGACCGCCGCGCGGATGATCGCCCGCGTGATTCCGGAAGAGCGCCGCGGCGCCGCGCAAGGCGTCATGCACGCGACCGGCCGCATCGCGAACGCGCTTGCTCCGCTGATCGTCACCGGCCTGATCGTCACGTTCTCGTGGCGGCTCACGTTCATCATTCTCGGCGCGGTCACGCTCGTTTACATGATCGTGATGTATATCGGGCTCAACGAGGCGAAGCGGCATGGCGCAACCCCGGGCGACACCGCGGCCGCGACTGCGGCTCCGGCGCGCAAGCCGATCAACTGGCCGGACATGATCCGCCGCGTATGGCCCGCGACTGCCGCGTGCTTCTGCCATGGCTGGGTCTTGTGGTTCTTCCTCAACTGGATTCCGACGCTCTTCTCGCAACGCTACGGCATGAAGCTCTCGCACAACGCGATCTTCTCCACGCTCGTGCTGCTCGGCGGCTCGCTCGGCACGGCGGTCGGCGGGATGATGACCGACTGGCGCCTCAAGCGCACCGGCAACCGGCTGCGCGCACGCCGCGAAGTCATCATTTTCGGCTTTCTCTCGTCGATCGTTTGCCTGATTCCGCTTCTGCTCACCCGCGATATCACCGTCAGTTCGATCTGCCTCGGGCTCGCCTTCTTCTGCTCGGAACTCGCCGATTCGCCGCTGTGGGTGGTCGGCACCGAGGTTTCTCGCGAACACTCGGCCACGTCGAGCGCATGCACGTTCACCGGCATGGCGTTGGCCGGTGCCGTCTCGCCCATCGTCGTCGGCCTGCTGCTCGACGTGTCGCACGGCAGATGGGTCGTTGCCTTCGCCGCCTCGATCGTCGTGCTGCTGCTCGGTCCGCTTTTCACGTTCTGGATCAAGCTCGACGACGAACCCTCCGCGGCCACCGACCACGCCGACATTCAGGCCATGACATCCCGGCCGGACGTTTCGCACGCCGCGTCGCGCTAACGCGCGGCACGGGAATCCTCAACGCGAACACCACCCGCCGGGTTCGCTGATTCCACACGGCGCGGGCCCGAACCGGCAGCGAACGGCACGCGCCGCACCGCACTACCGAAACGGTGTATCGCCGTTTCGGTAGTGCCAGGTACAACTATCTATCCACCGAAAATCGATCCGTCCCGCCATCAGCTCGGGCGAGCCGGCTATCGACCCCATAAGGAGAACAAGAATGCGTCATCAAGGGATCTTCACCGGAATAAAACCGCTTTTTCTGGGAGCGCTTCTGGCATCGCTGAGCGCGGGTGCCCATGCGCAGTCGAGCGTGACGCTGTATGGCATCGCGGACGCCGGCGTGGAATTTCTCACCGGTGTCCCCAATAGCTCGGGCAAAGCGTCGAATCTGCTGCACATGGAGTCGGGCGGCGTCAAAAGCAGCCGGATCGGACTCAGGGGCGTGGAAGATCTCGGCGGCGGTCTGAAGGCGATCTTCACGCTCGAGGGCGGCATCGACATTACCACGGGCAAGTCGCAGCAAGGCGGACGGCTGTTCGGCCGGCAGGCGTTCGTCGGCCTGAGCAGCCGCTACGGGGCGCTCACCTTCGGCCGGCAGAAGGTGCCGATGTATGACTTCTCGGTACGTTACGACCCGCTCAACTACACCGTCTACGGCCTGAAGCAGACCGACGCGCAATTCGCGGGCAGAGCCGACAACTCGGTCAAATACCAGGGCAGTTTCGGCTCGATCCACTATGAGGCGCTGTATAGCACCGGATACGACTCGACGATTGCGAACGGCAGCCAGGTGCCGGGCGAATTCAAGGTCGGGCGGGAAATCGGCGCCGCCGTCGAATATGCGGCCGGCCCATTCGCGGCGATGGTGGTCTACGACCTGCGCAACGGCACTTCTATCGCCACACAATCCGGCAAGGAGCAGCATCTCGCGGCGGCCGCGACCTACCGGATCGGCAAGGCCAAGGGTTTTGTCGGCTACCGGTGGTTGAGCAGCACCTTACCGCTCGATGCGAGCACGCAGGGTCATGCGAACGAGTTCTGGACCGGCCTCGAATATCGCGTGTCCGGCCCGCTCACGCTTGCCGGCGCCGTCTTCTGGACCGACATTACTTCGGCGGGACAGCGGCCGCTGTATCTGGCCGCGACCGCGAAATATCAGTTGTCGAAACGCACGGCACTGTATTCCGAACTCGGCTACGTGAAAAACAGCCATGGCTCGAACCTCGGCCTGAACGGCTACGACACCGACGTCGTCGCGGGCCACAACCAGACCGGCGTGATGATGGGCGTCGTCCATTACTTCTGAGAGCGGCACCGAAACGAGCGAATGCCCAAGCCCCCGGCTCGGGCATTCGTGGCAAGCCCTTGGTCACACCGTTTTCCCGTCGCTTCTTCCTACAGATCTTTCCTCAGTTCTTTCTTCCGTAGACGGCATTGCGCAGCGCCCGTATTCCTGCTGTTAGAATGCTGCTCATGCGACACAGCGCTCGATTCCCCTCCGTTCTCCTGCTCTTTGGTTGGCGTTAAGCCAGCCAACCTTCCTTTGCGGCCCCACCGCGGGCATCCGCGTAACCCCGTGCGACCGGGGCGACAGCGCGGCAAATTTATCCAGGCCCCCAATCCACAGGGGAAAACCCCGGTTCTCTCAGGAATCCAGGAGCAATCATGCTGCTCATGATCGACAACTACGACTCGTTTACCTACAACCTGGTGCAGTACTTCGGCGAACTCGGCGAAGACGTGCGCACCTACCGCAACGACGAAATCACGCTCGACGACATCGCGAAACTCAACCCCGAGCGCATCTGCCTGTCGCCGGGACCGAGCAATCCGCAACACGCGGGCATCACCCTCGACGTACTGCGCGAATTCGCCGGCAAGACGCCGATTCTCGGCGTGTGCCTCGGCCATCAGGCGATCGGCGAGGCGTTCGGCGGGCGCGTCGTGCGCGCGCAGACCATCATGCACGGCAAGGTCAGCACGATCGAAACCGACTGCAGGGGCGTATTCGCAGACCTGCCGAAGCACTTCACGGTGACGCGCTACCACTCGCTCGCAATCGAACGTGAATCGCTGCCCGACTGCCTCGAAGTATCGGCATGGACCGAAGACGGCGAAATCATGGGCGTGCGCCACAAGGAACTCGCCGTGGAAGGCGTGCAGTTCCACCCGGAGTCGATCCTCTCCGAACACGGCCACGCGCTGCTCGAAAACTTCGTCAAGCAGTCGAAGCTCGCCGCCGCCGGCAAGACACCGGGTCACGCCGCGTCCGGTCACGCCTGACACACAAAGAGAGGAGACCATGTCTATTACGCCCCAGGAAGCCTTGCAGCGGACCATCGAGCACCGCGAGATTTTTCACGACGAAATGCTGCACCTGATGCGCCTCATCATGCGCGGCGAACTCTCGCCCGTGATGTCGGCGGCGATCATCACCGGCCTGCGCGTCAAAAAAGAGACCATCGGCGAAATCACCGCGGCCGCCACGGTGATGCGTGAATTTGCCCGGCACGTCGAGGTGCAGGACAACTCGAACTTCGTCGATATCGTCGGCACCGGCGGCGACGGCGCGCATACGTTCAACATTTCCACCGCGACGATGTTCGTCTCGGCCGCGGCCGGCGCGAAGATCGCGAAGCACGGCAATCGCGGCGTGTCGAGCAAGTCGGGCAGCGCCGACGTGCTCGAAGCGCTCGGCGTCAACATCGATCTGCAACCGGAGCAGGTCGCCGCGTCGATCACGGAAACGGGCATGGGCTTCATGTTCGCGCCGAACCATCATCCGGCCATGAAGAACGTCGCGCCGGTGCGCCGCGAACTCGGCGTGCGCACGATCTTCAACATTCTCGGCCCGCTCACCAATCCGGCCGGCGCGCCGAACCAGTTGATGGGCGTGTTTCACGCGGACCTCGTCGGCATTCAGGTGCGCGTGATGGAGCGTCTCGGCGCAAAACATGTGCTGGTCGTGTATGGTATGGACGGCATGGACGAAGTCTCGCTCGGCGGGGCCACGCTGGTCGGCGAGTTGCGCGACGGCGAGGTCCGCGAATACGAGATCCATCCGGAAGACTTCGGCATGCAGATGGTGTCGAACCGCACGCTCAAGGTCGCCGACGCGAGCGAATCGAAAGTCATGCTGCTCGAAGCGCTCGACAACAAGCCCGGCGTCGCGCGCGAAATCGTCACGCTGAACGCGGGCACGGCGCTCTATTCAGCGAATGTGGCGGCATCGATCGCGGACGGCATCCAGCTTGCGCGCGAGGCGATCGCGAGCGGCAAGGCGCGCGCGAAGGTCGACGAACTCGTGCGCTTTACCCAGCAATTCAGGCAGTAATCACGTAGGGAAATATTGATGAGTGACATCCTCAACCGCATCATCGCGGTCAAACGCGAAGAAATTCGGGCGGCCGAACAAAGTGCGCCGCTCGAAGCACTGCGGCTCGAAGCCTCGTCGCGCGACGTCCGCGACTTCGTCGGCGCGTTGCGTGCCAAGCACGCGGCGGGTCTCGCCGCGGTGATCTCCGAGGTCAAGAAAGCCAGCCCGTCGAAGGGCGTGCTGCGCGAGCACTTCGTGCCGGCCGACATCGCGCGCTCGTACGAGAAGCACGGCGCGGCGTGTCTGTCGGTGCTGACCGACGTGCAGTTCTTCCAGGGCAGCGCCGCGTATCTGCAGCAGGCGCGCGCGGCATGCAATCTGCCGGTGCTGCGCAAGGACTTCATCGTCGATCCGTACCAGATCGTCGAAGCGCGCGCGATGGGCGCCGACGCGATCCTGCTGATCGCCGCCGCGCTCGACACCGCGCAGATGCAGGACTTCGAAGCGCTCGCGCATTCGCTCGGCCTCGCGGTGCTCGTCGAAGTGCACGACAACCACGAACTGAAGGAAGCGCTCACGCTGAAGACGCCGCTGATCGGCATCAACAACCGCAATCTGCGCACGTTCGAAACCTCGCTCGACACGACGCTCGGCATGCTCGACGCGATTCCGGACGACCGCATCGTCGTGACCGAATCGGGCATCCTGTCGCGCGAGGACGTGGAGCGCATGCGCGCGCGGGACGTGCATACGTTCCTCGTCGGCGAGGCGTTCATGCGCGCGGACGAGCCTGGCGTGGCGCTTGAGCAGATGTTTTCCTGAGCGTTGCCGTCTCGAAGTATCGACGTCGACGTATCAACGTATCGGCCGCGCATAAACGCTCGCCACAAGGACACGCATCATGGGCATGGAACGCGAAATCAAGCTGGCGCTGCCGCCCGCGCAGGTGCAGGCGGCGACGCAGTGGTTTGTCGCACGCGCCGGCAAGGACGGTCAGGCGATCAGGCTCGTGAACCTTTACTTCGACACGCCGCAGTTGACGCTGGCGTCGTCGAAGAGCGCGCTGCGTTTGCGGCAGACGCCGGACGGCTGGCTGCAAACCTTCAAGACGGTCGGCCACGCGACGAACGGTTTGCATAGCCGGCACGAATGGGAATTGCCGGTGGCCGATGCGAAGCTCGACATCGACGCGTTGCTGCGCGTCTGCGACGAGCCGGCTGCTGCGGCGGCGTTGCAGCAGGCGGCGCCGTCGCTGATCGAGTTGTTCCGCACCAATTTCACGCGCACGCTGTGGCTGCTCGAAGTGGACGGCGCGCGGATCGAGGCGGCGATCGATCAGGGCGACGTGCTCGCGGAAGTCGGCGGTGAGACGCGTCGCGCGCCGATCTCCGAAATCGAACTCGAACTGAAATCCGGCGACGAAGCGGCGCTTCACACGCTCGCGGCGGAACTCGGTCAACACATTGCCGGCCTCGCGCCGGACGATATCAGCAAGGCGCAGCGCGGCTACCAGTTGCGGGCCGGCTGAATGACGCCGACGCGGCGGCGCGAGTCAGTGCTTTAGGCGCTTTAGGCGCTGCTCGCGGTCGAACGCCGTGCACTCATGGCAATCACGGCCAGCCCCGGCAACCGGATTCCCGGCCACGCAATCCCCGCTCCGCCGCACCTTGAGCTAGCCACCGTTTGCTGCGACACTTCCCCGCCATGACATCCGCGTCCCGTACCCGCTCCAATCCATCGCAGGCTTCGCTGTTCGGCGATGCTGAGGCCGCGCCCCCGACGCCGGCCATGCCCGCCACCGCACCGCAACAGCCGGCCGACCCCACTGCCCCGCCCACGCTCGAAGCCCAGTTCGAGGCCCTGCCCGCCGCGTGGCACGCGCATCTGAAGCCGTTCATCGACAGCAACGCCTACGCGCCATTGTGCCGTTTCGTCGACGGCGAGCGCGCCGCCGGCAAAACGATCTACCCGGCCGACGTGTTTCGCGCGCTGCGCCTGACGAGCCCCGATGAAGTCAAAGTCGTGATCCTCGGCCAGGACCCGTATCACGGCGAAGACCGTGGCACGCCGCAGGCGCACGGGCTCGCGTTCTCGGTCGCGCCGCACGTGCGCCCGCCGCCGTCGCTGCGCAACATCTTCAAGGAAATCGCCGCGAGTCTCGGCCATGAAACGCCGCAGCACGGCTGTCTCGACAGTTGGGCCAAACAGGGCGTGCTGCTGCTGAACACCGTGCTGACCGTCGAGCGCGACAGCGCCGCGAGCCATGCGAAACGCGGCTGGGAGAAATGCACCGACACGCTGATCCACGAACTCGCGACACGCCACGACGGTCTCGTGTTCATGCTGTGGGGCGCGCATGCGCAGGCCAAGCGCGCGCTGCTCGGCGGCAAGTCGCATTGCGTGCTCGAGGCGCCGCATCCGTCGCCGCTGTCGGCGCATCGCGGCTTTCTCGGCTGCGGGCACTTCGCGACGGCGAACGAGTATCTCGTGAAGCACGGCCGCGAACCGATCGACTGGCGCCTGCCGGACGAAGCGCAGATGCTTGCCTGACTGAACACCCGGTAACCGGCGCGCAGAACCGGTCGCACTGCCAGAAAACAAAAACGCCACGGATGGAGAACCCCATCCGTGGCGTTTTTTCGTTTCACCACCGGCGCCGCGATCAAGCGGCACCACACGGCGCAACGAGATGACTCAGACTGCGGCGATCGCTTCGCGCGCGTTGCTCAGCGCGGCGCTGGCTGCGTCCGGGCCCAGGTTCAGACCTTCGGCGTAGATGAAGTTCACGTCGGTCATGCCGAGGAAGCCGAGGAAGCTCTTCAGGTACGGCGTTTGGCTGTCGTTCGGCGTGCCGATGTACTTGCCGCCGCGTGCCGACACGACGTGCACCTTCTTGCCCGTCACGAGGCCGACCGGGCCGTTCTCGGTGTAGCGGAACGTGATGCCGGCGCGGGCGATGAAGTCGAAGTACGTCTTCAGTTGCGACGAGATGCCGAAGTTGTACATCGGTGCGCCGATCACGACGATGTCGGCGGCTTGCAGTTCGGCGATCAGCGCTTCGCTGCGCGCGGCGATCTCAGCTTGCTCCGGCGTGCGCTGCTCGGCCGGCGTGAAGAACGCGCCAAGCACGGCGTCGTCGAGGTGCGGCAGCGGTTCGGCTTGCAGGTTACGGACGACGACTTGCGCGCCCGGGTTCGATTGTTGCAGCTTCGCGGTCAGCTCGTTGACGAGCATCGTCGAGTTCGCGCCTTGCGAGCGGGCTGCCGAGTTGATTTGCAGGATCGTGGTCATGGTTGACTCCAGTAGGGGGCGCGCTGTGTTGCGCGAGTGGAGCCATTGTGTTTTTTTACCGGTCCGCGAAAAAGCTATCCGGCAGCGAAGGATTGTTGCATTGATAGAACAATCCCCGCCCTCAGCCGTCAATCAATAACGTTAGGCATGACGCTCAGCTTGCAAGCCAGCGTTCGCGAGCGCGGCGCGTGGCGGCCCGCTTGTCGGTGACCGCGAGCTTGTAGCGTGCCACTTCGGGACCGTCGAGCCGCACCTGCGTGACGCGCAGCTCGTCGCGGCGGAATGCGTGGAGCTCGACCTTCGCGCCCGGCTGATAGCGCGCGAGCAGCGCGTCGATATTGCCGCCGGTCACGCGCAGGCCGTCGAGCGCGATCAGCACGTCGCCGGCGGAAAGCCCGGCCTTCTGCGCGGCGCTGCCCTCGTGCACGGCCGCCAGCGTGCAATCTGCGCCGCCGCGCAGACGCACGCCGAGCGACGGCTTGCCATTGCGGTCGAAGTCAGGCGCGAGCGCCACGCCGAACGGCGCGAGCAATTCGGCAAGCGGCAAATCGCGCGTGCCGTACACGGCCTCGGCGAACAGCCCGCCGAGCTGCACGCCGGTCGCTTCCGCGAAAATCACCTCGATCTCGTCTTCCGCGACGCCGGCCGGCTTGCCGCGATAGAAATCGCGACCGAAGCGCTGCCACAGGAGACGCATCACGTCGTCGAGCGATTTGCGGTTGCCCGTTTGCGCGCGGATCGCAAGATCGAACGAGAGCGCGACGAGCGAGCCCTTCGTGTAATAGCTGACGATCGCGTTCGGCGCGTTCTCGTCCTGCCGGTAGTACTTGACCCACGAGTCGAACGAACTTTCGGCGACGCTCTGCTTCAGACGGCCGCTGCCGCGCTGCACGCCGCCGATCACCTTGCCGAGCAGCCCGAAATAGTCGTCCTGCGAAATCACGCCGCTGCGCACGAGGATCAGATCGTCGTAGTACGAGGTGAAGCCCTCGAACAGCCACAGCAGCGAGGTGTAGTTTTCGACGCTCAGGTCGTACGGCGCGAATGCGGCCGGCTTGATGCGCTTCACGTTCCAGGTGTGGAAATACTCGTGGCTGCACAGGCCGAGGTAGGTCCGGTAGCCCTCGCTCATCGCCTCGCGGCCCTGCACCGGCAGATCGGTGCGATTGCAGATCAGCGCCGTCGAGGCACGATGTTCGAGCCCGCCGTAGCCGTCGGTCACGGCCTGCGTCATGAACACGTAGCGCTCGACCGGCGCCTTCTTCGACTTCGGTTCGAACAGCGCGATCTGCGCCTCGCAGATGCGCTTCAGGTCCGCGCACAGCCGCTCCATGTCGAGCCCGATCACGCGCCCGCCGATCACGACGTCGTGCGGCACGCCATGCGCCTTGAACGTCGCGAGCGCGAACGTGCCAAGTGTCACGGGATGGTCGATCAGTTCGTCATAGTTCTGCGCGCGGTACTCGCCGAAGCCGTAGCGCTTCGTGGCGCGCGCTTCCGGCAGCGCGGTCGCGACGCGCCAGTTACGGTACGCCTCGCCTTGGGGCTTCTGAATCTCGACCACGCATGGCGCGTCCTCATGGCCGAGCGGCGAGAGGAACACGCTCGTGCCGTTGAAAAAGCCGGTCGTATCGTCCAGATGCGCGGCGCGCACCGACAGGTCCCATGCGTACACCTCGTAGCGCAGCGTCAGCGCGCCCTTTACCGGCGCGGCCTGCCACGTGTGCTTGTCGATCTTGTCGATGCGCACCTTGCGGCCTGCCTCGTTCACCGCGCGCAGCGTGACGATGTTGCGCGCGAACTCGCGCACCATGTAGCTGCCCGGAATCCATACCGGCAGCATGAAACGCTGCCCAACCGGATCGGGGTCGGCAACGGTCACGGTAACTTCGAACAGATGGGCGGCGGGGTGACTCGGAACGATGGTGTAGCGGATCGGCTTCATCGGCAGCGGTGGGCAAATTGGAATGGGGGAGTCGAAAACGGGGCGGCCTGGGATAACCCGAGATGGCGCCCCTTGATGCGAAAGAAGGCGCTTCCCGCGCCTTCTTTCCGATGATTGTGCGGGGCTCAGTGCACCGCGGAGAGTTCCCGGTCGAGCCGGTCGGCCGGCACGGCGCCGGGCAGGCGGCGACCGTCGGCGAGGAACACCGTGGGCGTGCCGTCCACGTTCATGGCATGACCGAGCGCGAGGTTCTTGTCGATCGCGGCGGTGTCGCAGGTGCCGGCGGCGGTCGGCGCCTGATGGTTCTGCATCCACGATTCCCAGGCCTTCGCGCGATCGGCCGAGCACCAGATCGACTTCGACTTGACGGCCGAGTCCGGCGACAGCACCGGGTACAGGAACGTGTAGACCGTGACGTTATCGATCGACTTCAGCGAGGTTTCGAGCTGCTTGCAGTACGGGCAGTTCGGATCGGAGAACACGGCCATCTTGCGCGAGCCGTTGCCGCGCACGACCTTCACGGCATTCGCGAACGGCAGGCTCGCGAAGTCGATGCGGTTGGTTTCCGACAGCCGCGCTTCGGTCAGATTCTTGCGGGTCTTCGCGTCGACCATGTCGCCGAGCATCAGGTAGTCGCCGTTGGCGTCGCTATAGATGATCTGCGTGCCGAGGTTGACTTCGTACAGCCCGGCGATCGGCGACTTCGTGATGCTCTTGATCGTCACGTCGTTCAGGCGCGTTTGCAGCGTCGCCTTGAGCTTGTCGGTGGTCTGGTCGGCCTGGGCCGAGCAGCCGAGCGTGGCGGCGGCGATCGCGAGTGCGGCGGCGGCCATGCGGAAGGTCGTTTTCATGCTGGAGTCCTGAGTTCAGTCGCGCATCGAGCGCATTTTTTCACGTTCCGGCTGCGCTTTTCAGGCGCACATTGGGTCAGACCGCAAGGCGGCGATCCGCTCATGATACCCGCCCCGACCGCCGCTTATCGGCCATCGGCCATCGGTTCTCCGCACGGCGGCGGCCCCGCGCGCCGTGCCTCATCCAAGCGCGGCCGACACGAGCCAGCGCTTGACGAACGGCTGGGCACCGACGAACGCCATACCCGTATTGCGCACGACCCGCGCGAGCGGGCCCGGTATCGAGAAGAGTTTTTGCAGACCGTCGGTGGCGATCATCAGCGCGCGGATGTCTTCGCGGCGCGAACGTTCGTAGCGGCGCAGCAGCACCATGTCGCCGAGGTCGCGAAACGCCTCCTTGCCGGCAACCGTGCTCGCGAGCGCCGCGACGTCGCGCAGGCCGAGGTTCATGCCCTGCCCCGCGAGCGGGTGGATCAGATGCGCGGCATCGCCGACCAGCGCGACGCGCGGCGCGACGAGCCGGTCCACGGTTTGCAGCGCGAGCGGGAAGCCTTGCGCGGGCGTCACGCAGTCGAGCGCGCCGAACTGGCCGCCGCTCACCTGCTCCACTTCGGCGGCGAGCCGCTCGGGATCGAGCGCAAGCAGCTGCTCCGCGTGCCCGGTACGCGCCGACCAGACCAGCGACACATGGCCGTCCGGCATCGGCAGCAGCGCGATGATCTCCCCATCGCGGAACCATTGGTAGGCGGTTTCGCCGTGCGGCTTCGCGGCCTTGAAATTGGCGACCACGCCGGTCTGCTTGTAGTCGCGCCGCACCATCTTCGAGCCGATCTGCGCGCGCACCCACGAATGCGCGCCGTCCGCGCCGACCACGAGGTCGGCTTCGAGCACGCTGCCGTTGGCGAGGCCGACGCTCGCGCTGTCGGCGCTGAAATCGAGCGCCTGCGCGCGCGTGTCGATCCACGTGAGATTGGGCTGGAAGCGCAGCGCGGCGTCGAGCGCGCGCTCGATCACCGACGATTCGACGATCCACGCCAGTTGCGGCACCGAAGCCTGGAACGCGGAGAAGTGCAGCTCGGCGTGCGCGTCGCCGTACACGCGCATGTCGTAGACGGGCCCGAGCCGCGCCGGATCGAGCGCCTGCCAGACCCGCAGCCGTTCGAGCAGGGCCTGCGAACTCGACGACAACGCGTAGACCCGCGAGTCGAAGGCCGCGCCGGCAGGTGGCGCCGCGCAAGGCTGCGCGAGCAGCGCGACGCGCAGCCCGCCTTGCGTGAGCGCGAGCGCCGCGGTCTTGCCGACGAGCCCGCCGCCGATCACGGCGGCATCAAAGGTCTGGTGGTGTGCGTTCATGCGCGCATTATAGCCGCGGGGTTGCGGGCCTTCCGCCCCCATCGGACCCGCTCGGCCCTAGTGCGGCGCGCTCGCCGCAAGCGCCGCGTTGGCCTCGCGGATGCGCATGAAATCCGGATCGGACGACAGGATGCGCCACGCGGCCGCTTCGAGCTGGGCCTTGCGATCGCGTTGATCGCCGCGCACCGCGCAGTCGGGGAACACGCGGTCGTACACGTGCCAGAGCGAATCGAAGTCATTCCTGTCGGCGAACTGCGCGATGCTTGCCCGATCTTCCTGACTCAGGCGGCCCGTCAGGCATTCGATCGTCTGCCGGTCCGTGGTGGCCTGGGCTTCGTCGAAATTCGGCGAGACCCATGTCGCGACCCCGCCCACGATCAGCGCCACGACGACGCCGGTTCCGACCCATCCGATGATTCGCACGTTCTTCCCCCGAAAAGTGGGCTCTGACGGCCCTGATTTAACGATTTTACAGTGGATATGACGAAATGCATCACAGCGGAAAGCCCATCCGGACGGGTTACAATTGCGCTTTCCGTGAAAACTCGCACCCAATCGTCGAGCCAACGCCCCGATTCGGTGACTTGTCCGCTCCGCTGAGCCTGCCGCGCCACGCCCCGCGCGAAGGCTTGCCGAATCCGCGCACAGCGTCGAGCGCCTCACGCAACCTACTGATTCACTGAAGGATTTCCATGAGCCTCAAATGCGGCATCGTCGGCTTGCCTAACGTCGGCAAGTCCACCCTGTTCAACGCGCTGACCAAGGCGGGCATCGCCGCCGAAAACTATCCGTTCTGTACGATCGAGCCGAACGTCGGCGTGGTCGAAGTGCCGGACGCGCGCCTGAAGGCGCTCGCCGAAATCGTCAAGCCCGAGCGCATTCTGCCGGCCGTGGTCGAATTCGTCGACATCGCCGGTCTCGTGGCCGGTGCGAGCAAGGGCGAAGGGCTCGGCAACCAGTTCCTCGCGAACATCCGCGAAACCGACGCGATCACGCACGTGGTGCGCTGCTTCGAGGACGACAACGTGATTCACGTCGCGAACAAGGTCGATCCGCTGTCGGACATCGAAGTCATCAACACCGAACTCGCGCTCGCCGACCTCGGCACCGTCGAAAAGGCACTTGCGCGCTATTCCAAGGCGGCCAAGTCGGGCAACGACAAGGAAGCGGTCAAGCTCGCCGCGGTGCTCGAGAAGGTCCGCGTGCAGCTCGACCAGGCCAAGCCGGTCCGCGCGCTCGCCCTGACCGACGAGGAACAGGCCACGCTCAAGCCGTTCTGCCTGATCACCGCGAAGCCGACCATGTACGTTGCCAACGTGAAGGAAAACGGCTTCGAGAACAATCCGCACCTCGACGCGGTCACGAAGTTCGCCGCGGCCGAAGGCGCGCCGGTCGTGGCCGTGTGCGCGGCGGTCGAAGCGGAAATCGCCGACCTCGACGAAGCCGACATGGAAGTGTTCCTCGCCGACATGGGCATGGAAGAGCCGGGCCTGAACCGCGTGATCCGCGCGGGCTTCAAGCTGCTCGGCCTGCAAACCTACTTCACGGCCGGCGTGAAGGAAGTGCGCGCGTGGACAATCCATATCGGCGATACGGCGCCGAAGGCGGCCGGCGCGATCCACACTGACTTCGAACGCGGCTTCATCCGCGCGCAGACGATCGGCTTCGACGACTACATCGCCTACAAGGGCGAGCAAGGCGCGAAGGAAGCCGGCAAGATGCGCGCGGAAGGCAAGGAGTACGTCGTGCATGATGGGGACGTGATGAACTTTTTGTTCAACGTCTAAGCCACTTCACGCGCAGCATAAGCACCTGCGACTGCAATCAGGTCCGTGTCGAATCTCGGAACAGTCGCCCCTAACAGTCGCAGGGCATCACATATAATCACCAGCCGCTAAGAAATCGTTCGTTCGATCCTCGCTTTCCATGACCAAGAATATTGCAGACAACCCGGCACATAGGCTGCACGAGATTCTGAAACAGTGCAAAGAAACCGCGGCTGGGGAAAATTGCCGGTCAGTGTGGCGAAAAATTCTCAGGACCGAGGATGAAGGCGAACTGCTTGCTCGCATCGCGAAACTACTCTACCTCTCGCGAGAGGTCGTTGATATCGTCAACGATTCGTTTTCGAAGCATCTGCAATCCATCCAGACGCTTCACCTGCAACTGAAGACGGGCATCACCCAGCAGAATCTGAACGGGCAGTGGGCCAGCTTCATTTCGCACGTACACGACCATTCGATAGTGTCTCTCGGATTCACCGCATCGTTGCTGGAGGAGCGGGAGAAGCTTCAGGCAGTTGACATCAGCAGCCTTAGCGATCAGCGAGACAAGCTGGTGGAGCTCCGCAAGGAAATTGTCTCGTCCAATGAACTACCGGACGACGTCAAGCTCACTATCGTCCGTTACCTGGGCCGCTTGATTGAGTGCCTGGACGAATATTTCATCACGGGTATATTTCCTGTGCTTGACGCAACGAACACCGCCATCGGCAACGTTGCATTTGATGAGGCCTACGGTCGAGTCCTGCAAGACACCGCACTGGGGCAGAAAGTCGCGAGCGCGTTGGCCAATGTGGCGAACTCCGTGACAATCGCCACCGGCATGTTGCAACTGGCAGAGCCTGTCGCACACCTGCTAAAACTGCTTCCTGGCAATATCTAGAATGCGAGCGCGCAAAGCACGCGCGCTTTTCCATCGCGGCATGAGCTTTCCGAAAAGCCTGCTCCAAAGCCCGCCCCAAGCGGGCTTTTTCATTGCCGCCGCCTTTCGCCGCATCCCCCATCCCCCGCCCACCACCTCGCCCCGCCTGTTTCCGTTTCCTGACAGCCGGTGTTACATTGCGGCTTCCGGCCCCCGCCAGAAGCGCTTCCACGCCGCCTGGCCGCCGACGCCGGAATGTCATCGAAGCCAAATAGAATCGCGCGATTCGCGTCCGCGCCCGTCCGCATACCGTCATGGAATCGGAGTCAGCGTCAAAGCGCTGACCCCGATCGACACAGGAGACAAATCGATGAATTGCAAGCCGTTGCTCCGTTCACTTTCCGTCGCCGCCGTGTTAAGCGTCGGCCTCAGCCAGGCGGCCCACGCCGCGACCGAAATCCAGTTCTGGCATGCCATGGAAGCCGCGCTGGGCGAACGTCTGAACGACATCGCGAACGACTTCAACAAATCGCAGAGCGACTACAAGATCGTGCCCGTCTTCAAGGGCTCCTACGACCAGACCCTCGCCGCCGGCATCGCCGCCTATCGCAGCGGCAACGCGCCGGCCATCCTGCAGGTCTACGAAGTCGGCACCGCGACGATGATGCAGGCGAAGAAAGCCATCGTCCCGGTCACGCAGGTCTTCAAGGACGCCGGCGTGCCGCTCGACCAGAAAGCCTTCGTGCCGACCATCGCGAGCTATTACAGCGACTCGAAAACCGGCGAGCTGATCTCGATGCCGTTCAACAGCTCGACGCCAGTGCTCTACTACAACAAGGATGCGTTCAAGAAGGCCGGGCTCGATCCGAACCAGCCGCCGAAGACCTGGACCGAACTGCACGCCGACGCGCAGAAGCTGAAGGCCTCGGGCATGTCGTGCGGCTACTCGTCGGGCTGGCAAAGCTGGATTCAGCTCGAGAACTACAGCGCGTGGCATGCGGCGCCGTTCGCCTCGCGCAACAACGGCTTCGACGGCATGGACGCGCAGCTCGAATTCAACAAGCCGCTGCAGGTCGCGCACATCCAGTTCCTACAGAACATGGCGAAGGACGGCTCGTTCACCTATGTCGGCCGCAAGGACGAACCCGTGTCGAAGTTCTATAGCGGCGACTGCGGCATCATTACGAACTCGTCGGGCTCGCTCGCCACGATCAAGAAATACGCGAAGTTCAACTTCGGCACCGGCATGATGCCGTACGACGAGAGCGTGAAGGGCGCGCCGCAGAACGCGATCATCGGCGGGGCGAGCCTGTGGGTGCTGTCGGGCAAGGACCCGGCCGTCTACAAGGGCGTCGCGAAGTTCCTCGCGTATCTGGCCACACCGCAAGTCGCCGCGAAGTGGCATCAGGACACCGGCTATCTGCCGATCACCACCGCCGCCTACGATCTGACGCGCCAGCAGGGCTTCTACGAGAAGAACCCCGGCAGCGACACCGCGATCCGCCAGATGATGAACAAGCCGCCGCTGCCGTTCACGAAGGGCCTGCGTCTGGGCAACATGCCGCAGATCCGCACCGTGATCGACGAGGAACTCGAACAGGTGTGGGCAGGCAAGAAGACGCCGCAACAGGCGCTCGACTCGTCCGTCGCGCGCGGCGACGATCTGCTGCGCCGCTTCGAAAAGGCCGGCAACTAGACCGGGCATCGCCCGCGGGCGGGTTGCGATGCCGCTGCGCCGCAACCCGCCGCCATTGCAGCCCCCTTGGGAATCCCGATGGAAAAGCGCTCTTACTTCGGCACCAGCGCGCTGCCCTACCTGCTCGTCGCGCCGCAGTTGCTCATCACGCTGGTGTTCTTCCTGTGGCCCGCAGGCGTTGCGCTCTGGCAATCGACGCAAAGCCAGGACGCGTTCGGCACGTCGAGCGAGTTCGTCGGCCTCGCGAACTTCAAACAGCTTTTCGCCGATCCGCTGTATCTGGCCTCGTTCAACACGACGATCGTGTTCTGCACGCTCGTCACCGTGTCGGGCCTCGTGATCTCGCTGCTGCTCGCGGTCTGCGCCGATCGCGTGACGCGCGGCAAAAAGGCCTATCAGACGCTGCTGATCTGGCCGTACGCGGTCGCGCCCGCGATCGCCGCGGTGCTGTGGTCGTTCCTGTTCAACCCGAGCATCGGCCTCGTCACCTATGCGCTCGCGAAATACGGCGTCGTGTGGAATCACGCGCTCAATCCCGGCCAGGCGATGTTCCTCGTCGTGCTCGCCTCGGTGTGGCAGCAGGTCAGTTATAACTTCCTGTTCTTCTACGCGGGCCTGCAGGCGATTCCGCGCTCGCTGATCGAAGCGGCCGCGATCGACGGCGCCGGTCCCGTGCGGCGCTTCTTCGGCATCGCGTTGCCGCTGCTGTCGCCGACCACGTTCTTTCTGCTCGTCATCAACATCACCTACGCGTTCTTCGACACCTTCCCCGTGATCGACGCGGCGACCGGCGGCGGCCCCGGCCAGGCGACCCGCACGCTGATCTACAAGATCTTCGCCGAAGGCTTCCAGGGGCTCGACATCGGCAGCTCGGGCGCGCAGTCGGTCGTGCTGATGGTCATCGTCGTGGCGCTGACCGTCGTGCAATTCCGCTTCATCGAACGCAGGGTTCAATACTCATGATCGAGAACCGCCGCGGTTTCGACCTGTTCTGCCACGCGGTGCTGATCGTCGGCGTCGTGCTGGTGGTGTTTCCGGTCTACGTCGCGTTCTGCGCGGCGACCATGAGCGAGCACGAAGTGTTCACGGTGCCGCTGTCGCTCGTGCCGGGCACGCATCTGTTCGAGAACATCGTCACGATCTGGACGCAGGGCACCGGCAACGCGGCCGCGCCGTTCAACCGCATGCTGCTCAACAGCCTCGTGATGGCGCTCGTGATCGCGATCGGCAAGATCGCCGTGTCGATGATCTCCGCGTACGCGATCGTCTATTTCCGCTTTCCGTTTCGCACTGCCGCGTTCTGGCTGATTTTCGTCACGCTGATGCTGCCGGTCGAAGTGCGCATTTTCCCGACCGTGCAGGTCGTGTCGTCGATGCATCTGAGCAATACGTACACCGGCCTGACGCTGCCGCTGATCGCCTCGGCGACCGCGACGTTCCTGTTCCGCCAGTTCTTCAAGACGCTGCCGGACGAGCTGATGGAAGCCGCGCGCATCGACGGCGCGGGCGCGCTGCGTTTCTTCTGGGACGTTGTGCTGCCGCTGTCGCGCACCACGATGGCCGCGCTCTTCGTGATCACCTTCATCTACGGCTGGAACCAGTATCTGTGGCCGATCCTGATCACGAGCCAGCAGTCGCTGATGACCGCCGTGATCGGCATCAAGGGCATGATCGCCTCGGGCGATACCGCGACCGAATGGCATCTGGTGATGACGGCCACGCTGCTCGCGATGCTGCCGCCGCTCGTCGTCGTGCTGACGATGCAGCGCTGGTTCGTGCGCGGCCTCGTCGATTCGGAGAAATGATCGACACGGCGCGGCACGGCGGGCCGCGCCGCGAGGCGTCGTTATGCGCCGCATAGAAAACCCCCGCGCGCCGCCCGTCGAACGGCGCAGAAAGGCAACGCGCGGCAAGCAACTCAAAGGCTGGAATAGCATGGCTGCACTGACTCTGCAAGGCGTGAAGAAAACCTACGACGGCAAACAGTTCGTGTTGCACGGCATCGACGTCGACGTGGCCGACGGCGAATTCGTCGTGATGGTCGGCCCGTCCGGCTGCGGCAAATCGACGTTGCTGCGCATGGTCGCGGGGCTCGAGCGCATCTCCGACGGCCGCATTTCGATCGCCGGCAAGGTCGTCAACGAACTGGAGCCGAAGGACCGCAACATCGCGATGGTGTTCCAGAACTACGCGCTCTATCCGCATATGAGCGTGGCCGAGAACATGGGCTATGCGCTGAAGATCGCCGGCGTCGATCGTGCGCAGATCGCGAAACGCGTCGAAGCCGCCGCGCAGATTCTCGAACTCGGCGCGCTGCTGCAACGCAAGCCGCGCGAACTGTCGGGCGGGCAACGGCAGCGCGTCGCGATGGGCCGCGCGATCGTGCGCGAGCCGGCCGTGTTTCTGTTCGACGAGCCGCTGTCGAATCTCGACGCGCGTCTGCGTGTGCAGATGCGCCTCGAAATCCAGCGTCTGCATGCGCGGCTCAAGACCACGAGCCTGTACGTGACGCACGATCAGATCGAAGCGATGACGCTGGCGCAGCGCGTGATCGTGATGAACAAGGGCCACGCCGAGCAGATCGGCGCGCCGACCGAAGTCTACGAGCGGCCGGCCACGGTGTTCGTCGCGAGCTTCATCGGCTCGCCGGGGATGAACCTGCTCGACGGCCGCGTCTCCGACGACGGCGCGACCTTCGAGGTCGCCGGCAACGGTCCGAAGCTGCCGCTCGCGGGCGTGCCGTCGATCGGCCGCGAAGTGGCAACGGGCCGCGAGTGGACGCTCGGCATTCGCCCCGAGCACATGAGCCCGGGTACGGCCGACGCGCCGACCGCGCCGCTCACGGTCGAATCCTGCGAACTGCTCGGCGCGGACAATCTCGCGCACGGCCGTTGGGGCAAGCACGACGTGACTGCGCGGCTGCCGCATGCGCATCGTCCGGCAGCGGGCGAGACGCTGCAGGTCGTGCTGCCCGCGCAGCATCTGCACTTCTTCGATCCGCAGACCGGACGGCGCGCGAACTGAGCGATGTCGGGATGCCATGACGGCGTCCAGCGGCTCGCGCCGCCGCCGGAACAAAGAACGAACAACAACGCATCACCACGCTTCGGGGAATCATGAAAAGCCTCGCCCTCCGGGCCCTCCGCCCGTATGCGGTGATTGCCGCTGCGCTGCTGTTGAGCGCAGCGCAGGCATTCGCCTACGTCGCGCCGGGCACGAATCCCGACGAATCGAACCTCAGCAACCACCACACCTATACGAATCGCGACGGCAACACCGTGCATGCGCCGGCCCGTTCGCTATCGGGCAGGGCGCCCGAAGGCGCGACCGCGCGTTGCCGCGACGGCAGCTACAGTTTTAGCCAGCATCGCAGAGGCACCTGCTCGCGGCACGGCGGCGTCGCGCAATGGCTCTGAGAATCGGCGGAACGGCGCGCGAGATGGCGTACAAGACGGCGTGCAAGACGCTGCCCGGCCCGCCGCGCGAACCGGTCTGCCACTGGAATTCCCGCTGCCTTGCCAGCCCCGCCGCGAAGTACAATGCCACCTGAACCACACGCCGCGCGCGGCAGCGTCGTCCGAGTCCGGCGCCGCGCCGGCCGGCGCCGGGTGTTCCGCCCGGCCCTCACACCGATTACCCATCCACCCTCGACTGCCCGCCCCTCGCGCGGCCGGCGTCGTTAACGTCTACTGCAAGCAAATGGCCCAATACGTTTTCACCATGAACCGGGTCGGCAAGATCGTGCCGCCCAAGCGCCAGATCCTCAAGGACATCTCGCTGTCGTTCTTTCCCGGCGCGAAGATCGGCCTGCTCGGCCTGAACGGCTCGGGCAAGTCGACGCTGATCCGCATCATGGCCGGCGTCGACACCGAGATCGAGGGCGAAGCCACGCCGATGCCGAACCTGAACATCGGCTACCTGCCGCAGGAGCCGCAGCTCGATCCGCAGAAGACCGTGCGTGAAGCGGTCGAGGAAGGTCTCGGCGACGTCTTCAACGCGCAGAAGAAGCTCGACGAAATCTACGCGGCCTACGCCGAACCGGATGCCGACTTCGACGCGCTCGCCGCCGAGCAGGCGAAGTACGAGGCGATTCTCGCGACGAGCGACGGCAGCGCCGAGCAGCAGATCGAAATCGCCGCCGACGCGCTGCGCCTGCCCGCGTGGGACGCGAAGATCGAACATCTGTCGGGCGGCGAAAAGCGCCGCGTCGCGCTGTGCAAGCTGCTGCTCGAAAAGCCGGACATGCTGCTGCTCGACGAGCCGACCAACCACCTCGACGCGGAATCGGTCGAATGGCTCGAGCAGTTCCTCACGCGTTTCCCGGGCACCGTGGTCGCCGTCACCCACGACCGCTACTTCCTCGACAACGCCGCCGAGTGGATTCTCGAACTCGACCGCGGCCACGGCATTCCGTGGAAGGGCAACTACAGCAGCTGGCTCGATCAGAAGGAAGCGCGCCTGAAGCAGGAAGAAGCGTCGGAATCGGCGCGTCAGAAGGCGATCAAGAAGGAACTCGAATGGGTGCGCCAGAACCCGAAGGGCCGTCAGGCGAAGTCGAAGGCGCGTATTGCCCGCTTCGAGGAACTGAACAGCCAGGAATACCAGAAGCGCAACGAGACGCAGGAAATCTTCATTCCGGTCGGCGACCGTCTCGGCAATGAAGTGATCGAGTTCAAGAACGTCAGCAAGTCGTATGGCGACCGACTGCTGCTCGATAACGTCAGCTTCAAGATTCCGGCCGGCGCGATCGTCGGCATCATCGGTCCGAACGGCGCCGGCAAGTCGACGCTGTTCCGCATGCTGACGGGCCGTGAGCAGCCGGATTCGGGCGAGATCGTCCAGGGCCCGACCGTCAAGCTCGCCTACGTGGACCAGAGCCGCGACGCGCTCGACGGCTCGAAGACCGTGTTCGAGGAAATCTCGGGCGGCGCCGACGTGCTGACGGTCGGCCGCTACGAAACGCCGTCGCGCGCGTATATCGGCCGCTTCAACTTCAAGGGCGGCGACCAGCAGAAGGTCGTCGGCAATCTGTCGGGCGGCGAGCGCGGCCGTCTGCATCTGGCGAAGACGCTGATCGCGGGCGGCAACGTGCTGCTGCTCGACGAACCGTCGAACGACCTCGACGTCGAAACGCTGCGCGCGCTCGAAGACGCGCTGCTCGAATTCGCGGGCTCGGTGCTCGTGATCTCGCACGACCGCTGGTTCCTCGACCGCATCGCGACGCACATCCTCGCGTTCGAAGGCGATTCGCAAATCACCTTCTTCGACGGCAACTACCAGGAGTACGAAGCGGACAAACGCGCGCGCCTCGGCGAAGAAGCCGCGCGGCCGAAGCGTCTGCGCTACAAGCCGATCTCGCGCTGAGCGGACGGCGGGTGGGTGACGTGACGTGAGGTGACGTGGCGTGGCATGGCCCGTCCGGCGAACGCCGGATAGGGTTGCCGGCGCGGCACGGGCATTGCTGGCACAGATGCGGTGACGGCGATCGTTCGCCAAGTCGGCGTCATACCGGCATCACGCCGGTTCATGCGGGGCTCATGCCGCATGACGCCAGCACGACGCCGGCACCACGCCAGTTGCCCGCGCCCCGGTCCATGCGCCCAGCGTGCGCATGGACCGTTCACAGCCATACCGCGCCGCGCGGTGACGAGGAGACAAGCATGGCGATGTCGAAGGGCAAGCGCTGGATCGTCATCGTGGGCGGCACGCTGCTGGCATTGATGCTCGTCGCAATCGGCGTGCTGCTGTTCGCGCAACAGGAAGTCAGAACTCGCATCAACGCGGCGCTCGGCCCGCTCGGCAGCGTCGAACGCATCGACGTCTGCCTCACCTCGGTTCACCTCTCCCACGTTCTGCTGAAGGCACCGCCCGGCTGGCCCGCCGGCGAGCCGCTGCGCGCCGACGACATCACCATCACGCCCGATCTGCGCGATCTGCTCGCGCGGCGCATGCATATCCGCGAAGTGGTCGTGCGCGGCTTCGACCTCGCCGTGCTGCGCACGAAGGACGGCTCGCTCAGGCTACTGCCGAATCTGCGCGAATCGCTGAACCGTGGCAATCCACCCGGCAACGGCGCCGGGCCGTCGACTCCGCGCGAGAAGCAGGTCGATCACATCCGCTTCGAGCAGGGCAACTTCCATTTCTACGACATGACCGTCGGGCCGCCACCGTTCAGGGTGACGGTCAGCAACGCCCATGCGAGCGTCGACAATCTGCATCTGCCGTCGCTCAACGAGCCGACCAGCGTGAGCGTGCGGGGCTCGCTCAAAGGTCCGGTGCATACGGGCACGGTCACGTTCGACGGCTGGATCAGGATCGCAAGCCGCGATTCGCAGACCACGAGCAGGCTGCAAGGCGTCGATATCGCGCTGCTCGATCCGTATCTGCTGAAGAAGGCCGGCGCGCGTGCCCAGGTGACGGGCGGCACGATCGACCTGACGGTGGAATCGACGGTGCGCGACTATCGCCTGCATGCGCCCGGCAGCGTGACGGTGCGCAATCTGCAACTCGCGGAAAGCGACAATCCGCTCGACACCTTCATGTCGATTCCGACGCGCGCCGCCGTCGCCGCGCTGAAGTCGCACAACGGCAACGTCTCGCTGCATTTCGTGCTCGATGGCGATTTGCGCGATCCGAAGTTCTCGGTGCGCGAAGGCCTGCTCGCGCGCATCGGCGCCGGGTTCGCGCAGGCCCTCGGCGTGAGCGTCGAGGGTGTCGCGAAGGGCGCGGGCGAGACCGTGAAGGGGCTCGGGAATGCGTTGAAGAACCTGTTGGGGCAGTAGGCCCGCACGTCCGGCTCAGACCGGCAGCCCCAGCCCGCGCAGCTTCGCGCCGGTTTGCGCGGCGCTCGTGTGATGCACGCCGTGCCAGCCGAGCGCGCTCGCGGCTTCGGCGTTCTTGAGGTTGTCGTCGATAAAGACCAGTTCGGCGGGTTCGATGCCGGGCAGTTGCGCGTCGATGCGCCGGCGCATTTCCGCGAAGATTGCCGGGTCGGGCTTCACGAGCTTCACCCGCCCCGACACGACGATGTCGCGAAACCGCCGCAGCACCGGGTAGTGCTCCCATGCGTACGGAAAAGTCTCGGCCGACCAGTTGGTGAGGCCGAAGAGCGGCACGTTGGCGGCTTCGAGCGTTTCCATCAGCGCGACGCCGTCTGCGAGCACGCCCGCCACCATCTCGTGCCAGCGCTCGTAGAACGCGCGGATCAGCGGCGCGTGACCGGGAAACCTGGCGATCAGTTCAGCCGTCGCCTCGGCGATCGGCTGGCCGCTGTCCTGGCGAATCACCCAGTCCATCGAGCAGACGTGCGTGAGAAACCAGCGGCGCTCGGCTTCGTCGGGAATCAGCTCGCGGTACAGGTACTCGGGACTCCAGTCGATCAGCACGCCGCCGAAATCGAACACCACTGCCTTGATCGCCATGCAGGCTCCTCGCTCGGGTCTTGCTTGAGTCTTGCTCGGGTCTCGCTACGTTCAGATCGGCTGCGTGCGCAGTTCGAGCCACGCTTTCGCGTCGCCCGTCACATGCGGCGACAGGCGCGCGCGCACCGTCTCGTGATACGCGTTGAGCCACGCGCGCTCGTCGTCGCGCAGCAGCGCGAGTTCGATGCAGCGCGTGTCGATCGGGCACAGCGTCAGCGTTTCGAACTTGAGGAAATCGCCGAATTCGGTTTTTTCGGCGGCCACGTTCAGCACAAGATTTTCGATCCGCACGCCCCACTTGCCCGACCGGTAGAGACCCGGCTCGTTCGACGTAATCATGCCCTCTTCCATCGCGGTCCACGGCTCGGCGGGCGCGTAGTGCGAGATCACCTGCGGACCTTCGTGCACGTTCAGGAAATAGCCGACGCCGTGGCCAGTGCCGTGGCCGTAGTCCGCACCCGCTTCCCAGATCGGCGCGCGCGCGATCGCGTCGAGCATCGGCGAGCGGATGCCGCGCGGGAATTGCGCGCGCGACAACGCGATCATGCCTTTGAGCACGATCGTGAAATCGCGCCGCTGTGCCTCGCTCGGCGTGCCGATCGGCACCACGCGCGTGATGTCGGTCGTGCCGCTCAGGTACTGGCCACCCGAGTCGATCAGCAGCAGGCCGTCGCCCTCGATCACCGCGTGCGACGCCTCGGTCGCGCGATAGTGCGGCATCGCGCCGTTCGCGTTGAAACCGGCGATCGTCGAAAAGCTCAGCGACACGAAACCGGGACGGCGCGCGCGGGCGGCCGTCAGGCGTTCGTCGATGGTCAGCTCGGTGATGCGCTCGCGGCCCAATGCGCTTTCGAACCACGCGAAAAATTCGGCGAGCGCGGCGCCGTCCTGTTCCATCGTCGCGCGTACGTGGGCGGCATCGGCGGCGGTCTTGCACGACTTCAGGAACGTGGACGGGTTGACCGCCTCGACCACCGTCACCGACGATGGCACCGCCTGCAGCGAGCCGTACGTGATGCGGCGCGGGTCGATCAGCAGCGTGCTGCCGGCCGGCAGCACGGCGAGCGCGGCCGCGGCATTCGCATAGGGCTCGACGCCGATGCCGTCGCGCGCGAGCACCTCGGCGAGCGCCGGCGAAACCTTGCCGTCGGCGATGAACAGCGACACGCGATCCGTGCCGATCAGCGCATGCGCGACGAACACCGGGTTGTAGCTGACGTCGGCGCCGCGCAGATTCAGCAGCCACGCGAGATCGTCGAGCGTCGAGATGAAGTGCCACTGCGCGCCTTTGTCGGCCATCGCGCGGCGCACCTGCGCGAGCTTCTCCGCGCGCGCGACGCCCGCTTGCGGCGCGGCGTGCTCGAACACGGCGTCGGCCGGCAGCGACGGACGCTGCGCCCAGATCGCGTCGAACAGATCGGCGTCGGTGCGCAGTTGCACGCCCCGCGCGCTCAGCGCCGCGCTCAACGCGCGCGCCGCGGCCACGCCGAGCACCGCGCCGTCCACGCCGACCGTGGCGCCGCTCGCGACGTTCTGCGCAAGCCATTCGAAATGCGGCGAGGTCTGCTGGCCGCCCGTCATCTTCATCAGCTCGACGCCGGTGCCGGCCAGTTGTGCGCTCGCCTGCTCCCAGTAGCGGCTGTCGGTCCAGACGCCCGCGAAATCAGCAGTCACGATCAGCGTGCCGGCCGAACCGGTGAAGCCCGACAGCCACTGGCGGCCCTGCCAGCGCCCCGGCAGATATTCGGACAGGTGCGGGTCCGCGGACGGCACGAGGTAAGCGGCGAGGCCTTCGCGCGCCATCGCGGCGCGCAGGCTCGCAAGGCGCTCGGGAATGGAAGAGGTTTCGGGGAGTCGAGCGTTCATGGTGTTACCTGCAAAGATTCATCGATGGATTGATCGGCGCGGCTATGGGTGCGTTCATCGGCGCACTCGTCAGCACATTCATCGGCGGCGGGTCCGGTCCGCAAAGAGGCCGACCGTCACGCCGACGGCAATGAGCGCAACGGCGGTGCACACCGGCCATTCGAGCATATCGCCGTCATGGAAGAAGCCTGTCACGTTGCCGGCCATGCGCGCGACGCTCGTGCCGAGCACGCCGGCCAGCAGCGCGATCCACCAGCGGACACGGCTCGAGCGGCGCAGCGGATGCAGCCACCAGCCCGCGAGGCCGACCGCCACGCCGAGTACGAGGATACCTGGCCACCCCATCAGGAACAGGCTCCTGAACGGGATTCCGAATGGGCTTCCAGACGCGCTTCGAAACAACCGTCGCAGCGCGCTTCAAAGCAGTATTCAAAACGGGCCTGAAGGCGGCCTTCCTGGCGAGACAAAATTATTTTCGGATTTATCTGATAGGCGAAAGTAGCTGACAAAGCTAGCATTTTTGCCTCATTAACTATAGAAGTTCAGCACGGCGCTTTCCGCATAGCGGTTGAGTTTAGGGGTCGGGGTTTGGTTAGGCAAGTTGTCAGCGTGACGAAAAAATCGGACTCCCCGCCGCTGCCAGGCTGACGCCGCGCCATGCGCATCGCCCTTATCGAACCGGACGTGCAACACGCCAAACTGGTCGACCGGCTCATCTTCGCCGGCGGCCATGTGTGCCAGCACTTCACCACCAGCGCCAAGTTCCTGCAGCGCGCCCGCGACGAATACTTCGACCTTCTGATCACCGAAAGCTGGGCCGGCGACCATTGCGCCGAGGACGTGATCCCGCGCGCACGCTCGATCCTGCCGGGCCTGCCCATCATGATGATGATCACCGAGCCGCGCGAAAGCCAGATCGTCGCCGCGCTGCACGCCGGCGCCGACGACTGCCTGAGCAAGCCGGTGCGCGGCCCCGAAATGCTGGCGCGCGTCGAGGCGCTGCAACGCCGCGCGGGCCTGCGGCGGCCGGCGAACCGGCGGCGCAACGTCATCGGCGGCTATGCGTTCGACGCCGCCAGCTTTACCGTGACCTTCCGCGATCTGAGCGTCATCCTGACGCCCAAGGAATTCCGTCTCGCCCTGCTGCTGTTCAGCAACCTCGCGCGCCCGGTGCCGCGCGCGCACATCCTCGAAACCGTGTGGACACGGAGCCGCGACGTCAAGTCGCGCACCGTCGACACGCATGCGTCGCGGGTACGCACCAAGCTGCAGTTGCGCCCCGAACTGGGCTATTCGCTGGTGCCGGTCTATGGTTACGGCTACCAGCTCGACCCGGTTCCGCTGGAAAACGCGGCCGACGCGGGCTGACGCATGCGGGGTATGCGGCGTGCAGAATGTGAAAATCGAGGAAACGCTATAATATGCAGCTGAACGATAGCTCCCCAAAATGCAGCTTCTAACGATCGGAATCAACCATCACACTGCGCCTGTCGCCTTGCGCGAACGCGTGGCGTTTCCGCTCGAACAGATCAAGCCCGCCCTCGACACCTTCAAGGGCATCTGGCTGGGCCGCATGGCGCCCAATGCGCCGGAAGCGGCGATCCTGTCCACCTGCAATCGCACCGAACTCTATTGCGTCACCGACGACCTCGCCGCGCGCGAGGCCGCGATCCAGTGGCTGTCGAAATACCACAACCTGCCGATCGACGAACTCGCGCCGCACGTCTACGCACTGCCGCAGTCCGAAGCGGTGCGGCATGCGTTCCGCGTCGCGTCGGGGCTCGACTCGATGGTGCTCGGCGAAACGCAGATCGTCGGACAGATGAAAGACGCGGTGCGCACCGCGTCCGAAGCCGGCGCGCTCGGCACCTATCTGAACCAGTTGTTCCAGCGCACTTTCGCCGTCGCGAAGGAAGTGCGCAGCACGACCGAAATCGGCGCGCAGTCGGTGTCGATGGCTGCCGCCGCGGTGCGGCTCGCGCAGCGCATTTTCGACAAGATCGCGAATCAGCGCGTGCTGTTCATCGGTGCGGGCGAAATGATCGAGCTGTGCGCGACGCACTTCGCCGCCCAGCATCCGCGCGAGCTCGTCGTCGCGAACCGCACCGCCGAGCGCGGCATGCGGCTCGCCGAGCGCTTCAACGGCCGGGCGATTCCGCTGTCGGAACTGCCGGCGCGCATGCACGAATTCGACATCATCGTGTCGTGCACGGCGTCCACGCTGCCGATCATTGGCCTCGGCGCGGTCGAACGCGCCGTGAAAGCGCGCCGCCACCGTCCGATCTTCATGGTCGACCTCGCCGTGCCGCGCGACATCGAACCCGAAGCCGGCCAGCTCGAAGACGTGTTCCTCTACACCGTCGACGACCTCGGCGCGATCGTCCGCGAAGGCAATGCGTCGCGGCAAGCCGCGGTCGCGCAGGCCGAGTCGATCATCGAAACGCGCGTGCAGAACTTCATGCAGTGGCTCGACGCACGCAGCATCGTGCCGGTGATCCGCCACATGCACACGCAGGCCGACGCGCTGCGCCGCGTGGAAGTCGAGCGCGCGCAGAAAATGCTCGCGCGCGGTGACGACCCGGCCGCCGTGCTCGAAGCGCTGTCGCAAGCGCTCACCAACAAGCTGATCCACGGTCCGACGCACGCGCTCAATCGCGCGAGCAGCGACAACCGCGACACGCTCATCGAGCTGATGAGCGGCTTCTACAAACATTCCGGCTCCTCGGAGCGTTAGCGGCGCTCGCCGCATCGTGCGCGCCACACAGCATGTGGCTCGCCACGCGTCTCCGTCCCGGGCCTTCGCCCGCCCCTGGCAGCCTTCCTTTCCGGAGCCCGCTCCGCTACCCGTCCGATGAAAACGAGCATGCAACGCAAGCTCGACCAGCTCACCACTCGGCTGGCCGAACTGAACGACCTGTTGAGCCGCGCCGACATTACCTCGAACCTCGACCAATACCGCAAGCTCACGCGCGAACACGCGGAGCTGGGGCCGGTCGTCGAGCAATACGCGCTGTGGCGCCAGGCGCAGAACGACGCGGCCACCGCGCAGGAACTGCTCGCCGATGCCTCGATGCGCGATTTCGCCGAAGAGGAAATCCGCGCCGCGCGCGAGCGCATGGAGACACTCGGCGTCGAGTTGCAGAAAATGCTGCTGCCGAAAGACCCGAACGACGACCGCAACATCTTCCTCGAAATCCGCGCGGGCACCGGAGGCGACGAATCCGCGCTGTTCGCGGGCGACCTCTTGCGCATGTATCTGCGCTTTGCCGAACGCAATCGCTGGCAGGTCGAGATGATGTCGGCGAGCGAGTCGGACCTCGGCGGCTACAAGGAAGTGATCGTGCGGATCGCCGGCGAGGCCGCGTATTCGAAGCTCAAGTTCGAGTCGGGCGGACATCGCGTGCAACGCGTGCCGGCCACCGAAACGCAGGGCCGCATCCATACGTCGGCCTGCACGGTCGCGGTGATGCCCGAGGCGGACGAGATCGGCGAAGTCGAAATCAATCCGGCCGATCTGCGCATCGACACGTTCCGCGCGTCGGGCGCGGGCGGCCAGCACATCAACAAGACCGACTCGGCGGTGCGCGTCACGCACTTGCCGACCGGCATCGTCGTCGAATGTCAGGACGACCGCTCTCAGCACAAGAACAAGGACCGCGCGCTGAAGGTGCTCGCCGCGCGCATCAAGGACAAGCAGGCCAACGAGCAGCAGGCGAAGGAAGCGGCCACGCGCAAGAACCTGATCGGCTCGGGCGACCGCTCGGAGCGGATTCGCACCTACAACTTCCCGCAGGGACGCCTCACCGATCACCGCATCAACCTGACGCTGTATCGCCTCGATGCGATCATGGACGGCGATCTCGGCGAACTGATCGCGGCGCTCGTCAGCGAGCATCAGGCCGAGCTGCTGGCCTCGCTCGGCGACGCGGACTGACGCCGCGCCGGCCCGAATGACTGAATGAAGCCTCGACGATGAGCGACGCCCCCTCGCCTCCCCTCACGCCGCCCGCCACGGCTGGCGCGTTGTTGCGCGCGTCGCCGCTGCCGCGGCTCGAAGCGCGGATTCTGCTCACGCACGTGCTCGGCTGGCGGCAAACGCAGCTGATTACGCGCGGCGACGAAGCGCTCGATCCCGCGAGCGTCGAGCGTTACCGCGTGCTCGAAGCGCGCCGCGCGGCCGGCGAGCCGGTCGCGCAACTGGTCGGCACGCGCGAGTTTTTCGGGCTCGAATTCGCCGTCACGCCGCACGTGCTGATCCCGCGTCCCGAAACCGAACTGCTGGTCGAAACCACGCTCGCGGCGCTGGAACACCGGTCGCGGCCGTGCGTGCTCGATCTCGGCACCGGCACCGGCGCAATCGCGGTGGCGCTCGCGGCAACGCGGCCCGACGCGCGGCTCTGGGCGCTCGACCGCTCCGCCGACGCGCTCGCAGTGGCCTCGCGCAACGGTATGCGTCTGCTCGACGGCAATCGCCCGGGCGGCCCCGTGACGTTTCTGCAAAGCGACTGGTACGGCTCGCTCGACGCGGCGCTGCGCTTTGACGCGATCGTCAGCAATCCGCCGTATATCGCGAGCGGCGACCCGCATCTGCAGCAAGGCGATCTGCGTTTCGAGCCGCGTGGCGCGCTCACCGACGAAGCGGACGGCTTGAGCGCGATCCGCGCGATCGTCGCCGGCGCGCCCGCCCGCCTCGTCGCCGACGGCGTGCTGTGGATCGAGCACGGCTACGACCAGGCCGAAACCGTGCGCGCGCTGCTCGCCGCGCGGGGTTTCGCAGCGGTCCGTTCGGAGCGTGACCTCGCCGGCATCGAGCGGATCAGCGGCGGCACGTGGCGCGGCGAAGCGGCCTGACCGCGCGCGCCAGCGGAGAGGAAATCGCGCACGCACGGCCCGCCGCACGAACCCTGCCGGACGATGCGGCCCCGGCTGGCCGTACCGAAATCCGCTATCATTTCAGCCTATTCCCTACACATATCGGAACCGCAAGGTCAGCCATGGATACGCAACAACGCATCAAGCAAATCGTCGACGGCAACAATGTCGTCCTCTTCATGAAGGGCTCGGCCCAGTTTCCGATGTGCGGCTTTTCCGGCCGTGCCATCCAGATCCTGAAGGCATGCGGCGTCAGCGAAATCGAGACCGTCGACGTTCTCAAAGACGACGAAATCCGCCAGGGCATCAAGGTGTTCTCGAACTGGCCGACCATTCCGCAGCTGTACGTGAAGGGCGAATTCATCGGCGGCTCTGACATCATGATGGAGATGTATGAATCGGGCGAACTGCAGCAGCTGTTCGCGGCCGCCTGACGTTCGCTCCCCACGGGCGCCGCAAGCCATGGAAACACGCGCTGCGGCGCCCCGCCGGCTGATCGTCGCGATCACCGGCGCGACCGGCGCCATCTACGGCGTCCGGCTGCTCGAAACGCTGCGCCGGCTTGGCGGCGTCGAAAGCCATCTGCTGGTTTCAAGCGCGGGATGGCTCAACATCCAGCACGAACTCCAGTTGGGCAAGGAAGACGTGCATCCGCTCGCGGATGTCGTCCATTCGGTACGCGACATCGGCGCGAGCATCGCGTCGGGCTCGTTCGCGACCGACGGCATGATTGTCGCCCCCTGCTCGATGAAGACGCTCGCGAGCGTCGCGCACGGTTTCTCCGACAACCTCGTCACGCGCGCCGCCGACGTCACGCTGAAGGAACGCCGCCGGCTCGTGCTGCTCGTGCGCGAAACGCCGTTCAACCTCGCGCATCTGCGCAATATGACGGCCGTCACCGAAATGGGCGGCGTAATCTTTCCGCCGCTCCCCGCCTTTTATAACCAACCCGCTTCGATCGACGAGATGGTCGATCACACGGTCGCGCGCGTGCTCGATCTGTTCGCGCTCGGCCCGGCGCTGTCCCCCGCCTGGAAAGGGCTGCGCAACACGCAGGACTGACGCCCGGCACCGCGGCTCGCGGCACCGGCGTACGTGCCGCGCCCTCTGGCGGCTCTGGCAGCGACACGGGACGATTAACAACATCGGCGACACAATCAAATCCGCTTTGGCCCGTTTATCAAGCAGCCGTGCGGACTTATATTCGTGGTAATTCAATCTCCACGCCGCGACCGCAAGGCCGCGTTGTCGCCATGAACCGCTTACCTTCGCTTTTTCTGTCCCACGGTGCGCCTACGTTGCCGATCGATCCGTCGATGCCGTCCGCTGAATTCGGCGCGCTGAGCGCGCAACTGCCGCGTCCCGAGGCCGTGCTGATGCTGTCCGCCCATTGGGGCAGCGCCCAGCCGCTCGCGAGCATCGCGACGGCGCCCGAGACCATCCACGATTTCTACGGCTTTCCGCGCCAGTTGTACGAAATCCAGTACCCGGCGCCGGGCGCGCCCGACGTCGCGCGCAGCGCCGCCGCGCTGCTCGGTGCGAACGGTATCGCCGCCGACGTTCAGCCGCACGGCCTCGACCACGGCGCATGGGTACCGATGCTGCTTATGTTCCCGCATGCCGACGTGCCGATCGCGCAACTGTCGATCCAGCCGCATCTGAACGCGGAACATCATTTCCGCGTCGGCCGCGCGCTGCGGGCGCTGAAGGACGAAGGCGTGATGGTGATCGGCTCCGGCCAGATCACGCATAACTTGCGCGCCGCCGATTTTTCGGCGCGTCCGGAAGATGCCGATCCGCGCGTCGCCGAATTCACCGGCTGGTTCGAGGAGAAGCTCGCCGCACGCGACATCGACGCGCTGCTCGACTATCGCCGCCAGGCGCCGCACGCGGTGCTGATGCACCCGACCGACGAGCATCTGCTGCCCGTCTTCGCCGCACTCGGCGTCGCGGACGACGATTATTCGCTGGCGATCCAGTCGCTCGGCACTTACCAGCGCTCGCTGGCGATGACCAACTACGTGTTCGGCTCCGCCTGATCCGGCTTCGGCGCGCGCGGGCCCAACCGGCAACGGATCGCCAACACGCCCGCCGCCGCGCAGCGTCAACAAAAAAGCCCGCCTGAGCAACTCAG
This sequence comes from Paraburkholderia sp. Cy-641, assembly GCF_011752945.1. Lineage (NCBI taxonomy): Bacteria > Pseudomonadati > Pseudomonadota > Betaproteobacteria > Burkholderiales > Burkholderiaceae > Paraburkholderia > Paraburkholderia sp. Cy-641. Next base: position 52,793 of record NZ_VWWM01000031.1, on the reverse strand, counting down.
GCGGGCTTTGTTTCGTCCGGACCAGACCGACCGCGGTTGCGGTCCGGCAGCTCGGGAGCGCAGCGCTTAATGCGCGCCGATCCCTTCGAGCACTTCGTCGTGCTCTTCGCGCTCGTCGAGATACTCCGAGCGATAGCCGCTATTGACGCCCCAGTAGTAGAACGCCAGCGAGAAGGCGATCACGACCAGCATGTCCCAGCCGTACGGCAGGACGCCGAAGCCGCCGAACTCCTTGCTGCCGATCAGCGACAGAACCGCCATGACCGGCAGATACGCGACCAGCCACCATGCGGCCTTCAGATCGCGGCCCCAGCCCTCGAAGCCCGACTTCGCCTGGAAGTAGAAGTACACCGGCAGCGCGACGACCATCAGCAGGATGATTTCGCCGGTCAGCGGCCACTTCGCCCAGTACAGGATCAGCGAGGCGCAGACGAACGCGAACGGGGCGATCACCTTCATGCCCGCGATCTTCAGCGGACGCTCGAGATCGGTCGCGGCGCGGCGCAGCGCCATCAGGCTGATCGGGCCGGTCAGGTAGGAGATCACGGTCGCGACCGAGATCACCGCCGCGAGCGAGCTCCAGCCGCGGAAGAAGAACAGGAAGATGAACGACACGAACAGGTTGAACCACATCGCCGGACGCGGCACGCCATAGAACGGATGCACCTGGCCGAAGATCTTCGGCATCGTGTTGTTGCGCTCCATGGCGTAGATCATGCGCGTCGTGGTCGCCATATAGGTCGTACCGGTGCCGCTCGGGCTCACGAACGCATCGACGTACAGCAGGATCGCGAGCCAGTTCAGGTTCAGCGCGATCGCCAGTTCCGCGAACGGCGACGCGAAGCTGAAGTGGCTCCAGCCCTTCATCACGTCAGCCGGGTTCACCGAGCCAATGTAGGCGATCTGCAGCAGCACGTAGATCACGAGCGCGAGCAGGATCGAGCCGATCACCGCGAACGGCACGCTCTTCGCCGGATTGCGCGCTTCGCCGGCGAGGTTGATCGGACTCTGGAAGCCGTTGAACGCGAACACGATGCCGCTCGTCGCGACGGCGGTCAGCACCGCCGACCAGCCGTACGGCGCAAACGCGGTGGTCTGCCCGAAGTTCTCGGTGTGGACGCCGGTCAGCATCAGCCCGAGGATCGTGGCGCCGGGAATGATGAACTTGAAGATCGTGATCGCCGTATTGGCGCGCGCGAACAGCTTCACGCCCCAATAGTTCAGCAGGAAGTAGATGATCACGAGCCCGGCGGACAGCAGCAAGCCGTTCGTGGTCAACGATCCGTTGACGAACAGCGCATGAGCCCAGTCGTAGGGCCACGTGCTCATGTATTGAATGGACGCCTCGGCCTCGATCGGAATCACCGATACGATCGCGATCCAGTTGGCCCACGCGCTGATGAAACCGACCAGCGCCCCGTGCGAGTAGCGCGCGTAGCGCACCATCCCGCCAGATTCCGGAAACATCGCGCCGAGTTCCGCGTAGGTCAGCGCAATCGCAAGAATCACAACCGCCCCGATGATCCAGGCGCAGATAGCGGCCGGACCGGCAATCTTTGCGGCCTTCCACGCGCCAAACAGCCAGCCCGATCCGATAATCGAGCCCAAACCGGTCAGCATCAGTGCGAATGGCCCGATGTTCCGTTGTATAGAACTTTTCACGTCTTCTCCTAAATCAGAACCATGCCGGCACCGCGTGACATCGCTTGTGGCGCTGGGAACGGGTGACACGCATGAATGCGCGTCGAAAGAGGCAAATCAGGTGCAACCGACGCGCGGCGCGTAGTTTAACGGTTGCACCGTATTACTGCAGCGAAATCAAGGGTTCTCCCTAGCAAAAAGATGTCCAGATCCGCAAGCTTTGTAAGAAATTTACGACCAAGTCTGTCAAAGTATGGCCGAGAGTCTCACAGACTGTTGACCTTTTGGCGAAATCGCCGTATAAAGTTGGAGCAGGATTTCAAGTGGCGAGTGAAGTGGTTCTTTCGTAGGTCGCCCATCAACGGTACTCCGGTTGGTCCCATTACCCCTTCCTTGATTTTCATGCACCCCCGGGCTTCGGCCTTATTTACCATTTTTAGGAAAAAGTAATATGGAAACCGGTACCGTCAAGTGGTTCAATGACGCAAAGGGCTTTGGCTTCATCACGCCGGACGGCGGCGGCGAAGATCTGTTCGCGCATTTCTCGGAAATCCGCACGGAAGGCTTCAAGACGCTGCAAGAAAACCAGAAGGTGACGTTTGAAGTGAAGACGGGCCCGAAGGGCAAGCAAGCGGCTAACATCAAGCCGGTGTAAGCTCCGCGCTTCCTTCTGGACGCACCCCAAACCCCGCTTCGGCGGGGTTTTTTATTATCCGTCACAAATTGAATGCGCGGATTAACTTCGCAATCCGCTACGGTTTATTTGACGATTATTCGAGATTATCCAAACACGCGCCGGGCATGAATGCCGAGGCCGGTCGCCACACTCGCGAGCCGGTCGCCGAACACCGCTTTCGCATCCGGAAATGCCGCGGCCAGCGCGCCCGACAAAAACGCGAGGCCCGTCGAGCCGCCCGTGAAGTAGACCGCGTCGACATCGCGCGCCGCGACGCCTGCCGCCTGGACCGTATCGCGCGCCGCCTGCACGATGCGCCGCGTTTCGTCATCGCCGGCCTTGATGAGCTGCGCTTCGTCGAACGCGAGGCGCAGGTCGTCTTCCACTTCCTCGAGATCGATCACGGTCTCGCCGCCCGCCGCGACGCCGATTTTCGCCTCCTCCGCATGCGCGGCGAGCGCATGGCCAAAGCGCTGCTCGACGACGCGCATCAGCCGGTCGTGATGCCTTGCGTCGCTGAAAAGATGCCGCATCAGCGCCAGCTCGCTGACGCGCTTCGGTGTGTACACGGTGTTGATCAGATGCCAGGTCGCGAGATCGAAATAGATCCGGTTCGGAATTTCGCGGCCTTCCGGATCGAGCGACTGATAGCCGAGTTCGCGCAGGATCGTCGAGAGTTCGACGCGGCGGTCGAAGTCCGTGCCCGCGACGTGCACGCCGTGATGAGCCAGCACGTCGTCCTTGCGCTCGACGCGCTTCATCCGCTGCGGCCCGACGCGCACGAGCGAAAAGTCCGACGTACCGCCGCCGATGTCGGCCACGAGCACGAGCCCCTCTTCCGTCAGATGCGATTCGTAGTCGAACGCGGCGGCGATCGGCTCATACTGGAAATGAATCTCGCGCAAACCGACCGTGCGAGCTGCGGCTTCGAGCTGCTGCTGTGCCATCTGGTCGGCGCGCGGGTCGTCGTCGACGAAAAACACCGGACGGCCCAGCACCGCGCGGTCGATCGCCTCGCCGGCGCTCGTTTCGGCCGAGCGCTTCAGGTGATTCAGGAAAATCGCGATCACGTCCGTATATTTGATCGCGGAGCCGTCGCCGAGATCGGTCGAATTCTCGGCGAGCGGCGAGCCGAGAATGCTTTTCATCGAGCGCATCAGACGGCCATCGAAACCGTCGATGTAGGCCGCGAGCGCCGCGCGCCCGAATTCGCTGGTGTTTTCGTCGGTATTGAAAAAGACCGAGGTCGGCAGCGTTGTGTAGGCGCCCTCGACCGGCGCGAGCCTTAGCTGCACACCATCGGAAATCGCGACGGCCGAGTTGGAAGTACCGAAGTCAATCGCGCAATAGTTCATGGCAGGAATCGCCGCTCACGGCTGGCGCGGACAGAAAGGGGAGCGGCTTTGTATCACGAAAACTCGGCCAGTATCAACTGAGGTATCCGCGGTGGTCGGGACATCGCAAAACGCGAGCCGAACCAGAGCGAACGAAAGCGGGCAAAAACACACGGAACAGATATTGCTCCTTCGGGCAGGATACACCACCAGAATTCGCCATCACGGAGACTTCGAGCAATGAGCGCGCCGCCCACCGCCGCCATCGACGAGAAAAACGCCACGCTCATCGAGACCGATCTGCCCTCGCGGCTCGACCGCCTGCCGTGGGGCCGCTTTCATACGCTGATCGTCGTGGCGCTCGGCGTGACGTGGCTGCTCGACGGCCTTGAAGTGACGCTGGCCGGCGCGGTCGCGAGCGCGCTGAAAACGAGCCCGGCGCTGCGCTTCTCGAATGCCGACGTCGGCCTCGCCGGCAGCGCGTACATTGCCGGCGCGGTGCTCGGCGCGCTCGGCTTCGGCTGGCTGACCGACCGGCTCGGCCGCCGCAAGCTCTTTTTCATCACGCTCACGCTGTATCTGCCCGCGACCGCGGCCACCGCGCTGTCGTGGAATCTCGCGAGCTTCATGCTGTTTCGCTTCCTGACCGGTGCGGGCATCGGCGGCGAATACACGGCGATCAATTCGACGATCCAGGAATTCACGCCGGCGCGCGTGCGCGGCTGGACCGACCTCGGCATCAACGGCACGTTCTGGGTCGGCGCCGGACTCGGCGCGGCGGGCTCGCTGGTGCTGCTCGACCCGCACCTGCTGCCGGCCGATTGGGGCTGGCGCGCCTGCTTCTTCATCGGCGCGGTGCTCGCGCTCGTGATCCTGCCGATGCGCGTCTGGGCGCCCGAAAGTCCGCGCTGGCTACTCACGCACGGCGGCGAACGCGATGCGCGGGAGATCGTCGCCGGCATCGAGACGCGCTTTCGCAACGAAGGCCACACGCTCGCCGACGACAGCCTCACGCGGCTGCGGTTGCGTGTTCGCGGCCATACGCCATTGCGCGAGGTGTTCCATACGCTCTTTAACGTGCATCGACGTCGTGCGCTGGTCGGCCTCACGCTGATGACCGCGCAGGCGTTCTTCTACAACGCGATTTTTTTCACCTACGCGCTCGTGCTGACCGATTTCTATGGCGTGCCGGGCGGCCATATCGGCTGGTATCTGCTGCCGTTCGCGCTCGGCAATTTCCTCGGACCGATCGTGCTCGGCCGGCTCTTCGACGTGATCGGCCGGCGCAAGATGATCGCGACGACCTATGCGCTGTCGGCGATCCTGTTGACGCTCTCCGGTTACCTGTTCGAGCGGCAACTGCTCACCGTCGTCACGCAGACGGTCGCGTGGATGGTGATTTTCTTCTTCGCGTCGGCGGCCGCGAGTTCGGCGTATCTGACGGTGAGCGAATCGTTTCCGCTCGAAATCCGCGCGCTCGCGATCGCGGTGTTCTATGCGTTCGGCACGGCGCTCGGCGGCATTGTCGGGCCAGCGTTTTTCGGCCGGCTGATCGATACGCACCAGCGCGGCGAAGTGTTTTTCGGCTATCTGGTCGGCTCGGCGCTGATGCTGGCGGCGGCGATCGTCGCGGCGATCTGGGGAGTGGATGCGGAGCGTAAATCGCTCGAACAGGTGGCGGCGCCGCTGTCGAGTGTGGGGGACGATGGGGATCGGCATGGGTAGTCAACGGGACTCTCGACGACCCGACTCTTTCGCTCATGCCCGATATGTTCGCCACTCATGTTCACGACTCCGCGTCTACGCGCTGTAACGTCACGCGAGTTTTGACACTGTTTCACGAATAAGCAGGTGCCAGCGCCGAGTCATCTTGCGCGCCATGAGCGGCGCAGTGACATTGTGATCCCCGTCCACACAAGGCTTTTCAGCCACGAGGGTTGTGAACGACCACGCAAACAACGCATTCCTATGCGCTCACCACTCTATCCCGAAAAAAATATTCAAATCGCCCTTGGTAGCATGGTTCGGCACTTCTTTTGAGCTATAGACCTTTTCGGTCCGTATTGGGTGAAAGAGAAGATAAATTGAACAACGCGTACGGAGATTTTTGCATGGCCGATATTTTTTAAAGATTGGCGGCATGGCAGGCGAATCGCAGGATGTCATTCATAAAGGTGAAATCGAACTCATTAGCTGGCACTGGAAGATGGCCCAGTCATCTTCGATGGTCTCCGGCTCAGGTGGTGGCATGGGCAAAGCTACGATCAATGATCTGCAATTCGTTCACCAAATCGATCGCGCCAGCCCCAATCTGATGCGTTATTGTCTCACCGGCCGTCGTATCCCCGAAGCTACTCTGTCGGTACGAAAATCCGGAGGACAGCCGCTCGACTTTCTGACAATCACAATGGGGGATGTTCTTATTACAGCTGTTGAGCCGATTGTTTTCGATTACAACTACCACGAAAGTGTCACCCTTTCCTTCGCTCGCGTAAAGCAGGAATATACGATCCAGTCTCAGTCGGGCGGCAGTTCTGGTACCGTTACCGCCAGCTTTGATATCAGAGAGAATCGTGAACAATGAAAAGGTCTTATAACTACGTCGCACTGGCAATTGGCGGCGTCTTATTGATTATGGCGGCGCTTGTTGGTTTAAACACGATGGTTTTTTACCGAACCTCTGCTGTTGGTATAGCCAGAGTAGCCCGTCTGAATGCGGGTAACCATCACCCTCAAATAGAATTCGATGCCACCAATGGACAGCATTACCGCTTGCCTGCCAGTTCATGGCAGGCAGTAGAAATTGGCCAGAAATTAAGGATTCGCTATAGCGCTGATGCTCCCCGGGCATCTGTGGTAATCGACAGCATCATCGATATCTGGATATGGTTTTTCTTCTTGCTCTTTCTCGTGGCCATGTTTTTGATTGGTGGAGTAAGAGACTTGAGATTTGAGCGAGTAAGTATCAGATGAAGATATTGAGAAAAAGCGGTTGGACATTTGATACGAGTGCCGGCGGTGGAGCTGGCTACGGTATGTTTTCCACCGAAGGTGGAATATTTGTTCTCGATGATCTCGAAGGGAATAGACATCGATATTTTTTTAGTGCGTTCGGCCTCTCGCTTTCATGGGCGCTAACGTCACTTCTGCGTATTCCGAAACTGGCGCTCCCCAAGATTATTGTCAAAGGAGATGAATTGAGTGGATCGGCGGCTACGTCCAATTTCAAAAGCTATGGAAAACTTTTTCTAACCGAAAGCTTCAAAGGGGTGGATTTGAAGGACCCGCGGAGCCTCGAGGGTGGAACGGTATATCTGGAAGGGGCAGGAGGATATCTGCTGGGCGGCAACGGATCGTTAATGATGCTAGGGATCAGCCGAGCCTTGCTTTTGATGGGAGTCGCCAAACCAGATTTGATCGGCATGGCGATTCGAAGCGCTCCAGCAGCTTTGACAATGGCAGGCGTCAACGAAGGCCTACAGAATATGGCTGCCCTGGCATTCATGCCAGGGCAAATTACCTATTAGAGCCTTTACTCCGACTGACATCACTCCTGTACGCCCCGCATAACCCCACGAAAAAAACGCGCGAACAATGCCGCGCGTTTTTTATAGCCACTCACGGCAAGTGCCGCGAATCAGCCTCTCAAAAAGCCTTCTTCCACCCACCGCCATACGCGATGTCCGCGAACGGCGCACGCTGGCGCGCCGCCTTCTCGCGTTCGCGCAGCACCGGGTCCAGTTTCTCGACGTCACCATAATGGCCCAGCGAAATGACCGCGATCGGCTCGACGTCGCTCGGCAACTCGAAGGCCGTGCGGAATGCGTTCACGTCGAAACCGCTCATCTGATGCGCGGCCAGCCCGAGCGCATGAGCCTGCAACACCAGCGACATGGCCGCCGCGCCCGCATCGTATTGCGCGCAGCGATTCACCTCACCCTTGTTGGTGAGCGTGTGCGTGGTCACCACGATCAGCACCGGCACAGGCGCATTCCAGCCCTGGTTGAACGGCACCAGCGTGGCAAAAGCCTTCTTGAATGCAACTTCGTCGACGCTGCGATCGAAGACGAGAAAACGCCAAGGCTGCGCGTTGTACGAAGACGGCGCCCAGCGCGCCGCTTCGAGCACGGCGCGCAGCTGCTCGCGGCTCACCGGCTCGCTCGAATACGCGCGCGGGCTCCAGCGGCCTGCAATCAGCTCGTGAATGGCAACTTCAGTAGAGGCGGGTTTGTTGGTCATGCGCTTCTCTCGGTGGAAATCCATGATCGCCGGGCGGCTGCCCGGGGCCACATAGGATAACGGGCTTTCGGCACACGCTCCACCGGGCGGGACGGTCGTATGCGCGCTAGCCGCAAAAAGCGGACGGCCCCGTTGCGGGGCCATCCGCTGCTGCGTGTTTTACGACGCCATCACACTGGGCAAACAGCGTTAGACCGCCTGCGGCGTCGGCACCTTGGCTGGCCGGTTGATACGCAGCACGATCACCGCGGCGACGAGGCACAAGCCGCCCGAGATCATCGACGCCACAGTGTAGGTGCCGAGGCTCGCGCGCAGCATGCCTGCGCCGAGCGCCGCAAACGCAGCACCGAGCTGGTGGCCCGCCACCACCCAGCCAAACACGATCGGCGCCGATTCCTTGCCGTAGACGTCGGTGGCAAGACGCACGGTAGGCGGCACCGTGGCAATCCAGTCGAGGCCGTAGAACACCGCGAACAGCGGCAAGCCGAAGAAGTCGATACCGAACGCGTGCGGCAGATACATCAGCGACAAACCGCGCAGGCCGTAGTACCAGAACAGCAGCACGCGGCTATTGAAACGGTCCGACAGCCAGCCCGACAGCGTCGTGCCGAACAGATCGAACACGCCCATCGCAGCGAGCAGCGACGCGCCCTGCACCTCGGTCATGCCGTAGTCTCCGCACATCGCGATCAGATGGGTGCCGACATAGCCATTGGTGCTCGCGCCGCAAATAAAAAAGCTGAAGAACAGCAGCCAGAAATCGCGCGTCCGGCTCGCCGACGCGAGCGTGCCGAATGCGATCGCCAGCGGATTCTGCTTCGTGACGGTCTTGGCGAGCGGCGCATCGTGCGGCTCGCCGTACGGGCGCAGTTTCATGTCTTCCGGATGCTCGGGCAGCAGGAACGCGACGAGCGGAATCACGATGCCGGCCGCGAGCGCCACGACCCACACGACCTGGCGCCAGCCGTAGTGCTCGGCGATCGCCGCGAGCATCGGCAGGAACACGAGCTGGCCCGTGGCCGAACTGGCCGTCAGGATGCCCATCACGAGACCGCGGCGCGTCGTGAACCAGCGCGTCACGACGGTCGCCGACAACGATAGCGCCGCCACGCCGGTCGAGCCGCCGACCATCACGCCCCAGATCAGCACCATCTGCCACGGGTGCGCCATCAGCGACGACAGCGCCACGCCCGCCGCCATCGTGGCGAGCGCGGTCAGCAGCGTGGGACGCACGCCGAAGCGCTGCATCGCGGCCGCCGCGAACGGCCCCATCAGGCCGTACAGCGCAATGTTCACGGAGATCGCCAGCGAAATCGTCGCGCGGCTCCAGCCGAATTGGTGTTCGAGCGGCACCATCATCACGCTCGGCGTGGCGCGCGTGCCCGCCGCGGCGAGCAGCACCAGAAACACCACGGCGACGGTCAGCCACCCGTAGTGGAAACGCCCGCCTATCAGTCTCGCAGCCCAGTTCATCGGTTCTCCAGTCGACGCGCGCCGTGCAGCAGCGCCGCGCGTATCGTTACGGCTTCGGCAAAGGAACTTGTGACAGAGCGGTCACAATAGTGTTGCGATCTTAGTTACCGATCGGTAACATGTCAAGGCGTCAATTTCAGCAGGTATCCATCCATGTCCGATAGCGAAACTCCCAAGCCTTCTCCGGCACGGCGCGCGCGCGGCGTGCCGACGGCCGGGCCGCAGGCGCAGCGCAATCTGTTGCGCGCCGCGAGCGAACTGTTCTATCGCGAAGGCGTGCGCACGGTCGGCGTCGATGCGGTGGTCGAGCATGCCGGCGTGAACAAGATGAGTCTGTACCGGCAGTTTTCGTCGAAAGACGAACTCGTGATGGCGTATCTCGAACAGAAGGACGAGCAGTTCTTCGGCTACGTGGAAAAAAGCTTCGCCAAACATCCGGGCGAACCGGCAAAGCAGCTTCAGCAGTATTTCGACGATCTCTCGGTGCGCGCATCCGTCGAGAACTATCGCGGCTGTCCGTTCGTGAACGTCTCGGTGGAATTCGCAGATACCGGGCATCCGGCGCGGCAGTTCGTGTTCCGCAACAAGGAGCGTCTGATGGCGCGTCTGCTCGACCTGTCGACGGCGGCCGGCGCGGACGATCCGGCCGCGCTCGCGAATGCGCTCGGCTTGCTGATCGAGGGCGTGTATGCGGCGAGTCAGACGTACGGGCCAGGATGCGGACCGATTCTGGCCGCGCCGAAGGTTGCCGCGCAGTTGATCGCCGCAGCGTGCGGTGGGCCGCAAGCGCGTTGAGTTGGCGCCGATCCCCGCCGCTAAAATGGCGTTTTTACCCGCCTCGCTCATCCCATGCCGTTGCCCGCCGAATCTCACGACACCGTTATCGCCGCAACCCGCCACTGGCTGACCGAGGCCGTGATCGGGCTCAACCTGTGCCCATTCGCCAAAGCCGTGCATGTGAAAGGGCAGATTCGCTACGCGGTCAGCGACGCCGAAGACATGGAAGCGGTGCTGGCCGATCTCGAAGCCGAGCTTCAGGCACTCGTCGATGCCGATCCGAATGCCGTCGACACCACGCTGCTGATCCTGCCGCGCGCACTCGGCGATTTCCTCGACTTCAACGATGGCCTCTACTTCGCGGACCGGCTCATCAAACAGTTGCGACTCGAAGGGATCATCCAGATCGCGAGCTTTCATCCGTATTACCAGTTCGAAGACAGCGAGCCCGACGACATCGAGAATTACACGAACCGGGCGCCCTATCCGATCCTGCATCTGCTGCGCGAAGACAGCATCGATCGGGCCGTGGCAGCGTTCCCCGAGGCGGAAGAGATCTACGAGCGCAATCAGGACACGCTGCGGCGCATCGGTCTCTCGGGCTGGAATGCGTTGATGAAACGGTGAAGCGGTAAAGCGCGCCACGCTAACGGCTATTCACGCCGCGCGCCAAACCGCCTGCCCACCAAACCGACGAACTCAAAGAAACGTCAAGCAAAGACTTCAAGCCGGCAAAAAGAACCGCTCTTTCAACGCCTCGAGCCCGAGCGTGTCCATCACCTCGGTCAGCCGTTCGGCCGGCCGGCGCCGCGGCAGATCCTTGTAGTGCGCGACGATCAGCTCGTTTTTCATCGAGTGTTCCCAGCCGACCAGCTCGGTCACGCTGACCTGATACCCGTGCGCCTCGAGTTGCAGACAGCGCAGCACATTGGTGATCTGGCTGCCGAATTCGCGCGTATGCAGCGGATGCCGCCAGATTTCCGTCAACGCGTTCTTCAGCGACCGTCCCTTGTTCTGCCGCAACACGCCGGCCACTTCAGCCTGACAACACGGCACGACGACGATGTACTTCGCGTGCTTTTCGAGCGCGAAGCGGATCGCATCATCGGTCGCGGTATTGCACGCATGCAGCGCCGTCACGATGTCGACCTGCGCGGGCAGACGCGTCGACGTGATCGACTCCGCCACCGACAGATTCAGGAACGACATCCCCTTGAAGCCGAGCCGCGCGGCCAACTCTTCGGACTTCGTAACGAGTTCTTCGCGCGTTTCGATGCCGTAAATGTGCGAAGCCCCACCTGCAGTGTCCTGAAACTCCTTGAAAAAAAGGTCGTACAGAATAAAACCGAGGTAGGACTTGCCCGCGCCGTGATCGACGAGGGTCAGGCCGTCTTGTGCGCTCTTGAGGTCTTTGAGCAACGGCTCGATGAACTGGAACAGGTGGTAGACCTGCTTCAGCTTGCGGCGGCTGTCCTGATTCATCTTGCCGTCGCGCGTGAGGATATGGAGTTCCTTCAGGAGTTCGACGGACTGGTTAGGACGGATTTCGTGAGATTTACCTGACATCGTGTAAGCCGGCATCAATTACAACGCGAACGTGCGACAGATGACGGAAAAAGAGAAAAGTTGCTGCCAGTTTACCCAAAGTGCGACGCTCCCCGCGAGGAAGCCGTACGAATCATGCAAGGCATGCCATCAACCTGGAACACTTCCTGCTCGGAAAGCGACGCGCGGAGGCGTCGCGGGAATGGCCTGAAGACAGCTTATGCGCCGGCCGGGCTCCCGGGTCCAAGCCGTGTCGCCAGAAACAGGACGCTGCAGGCGCAACGCCGGACACGCGAACCGAAAGCATGTGGGGAGGACGGTCCCGGAACACGGACCGAACGTTACGTAACCAGCGGCACGTCCGGATCGCAACCGGACGTGTGCTCGGATGATAGATGAGGCAGCAATGGATACGGTACCCAACGGCAACGTTGAACAGAAGTTTCAGGAAATGCTGGCAAAGCTCACCACGACGCCAGCCTGGTCGGAGAAACAGCAGCTCGAACTGGAGATGGCGCGAGACATCTCCACCGAAATGCTGCGGCTCGCGGAAATCATGCGCGACGGCAGCGTCGATCTCGAAACGTGCCTCACGATGCTCAAGTACGCGAAAGTACTCGACTTCGTGATGACTACGCTGGCGTCGCGGCGCGACATCAAGCCGCAAACACTGCGCGTCATCTTCAAGCTCGCCGGGCTGAAAGTGGACGAAGCCTACCCCGGCTAGCGGTTCGGGAGCGCGGCGCGAATCGCCGGATGCCTGGCATTGCGTAACGAACTCCCATTCACGACGATCCGCCATGACAATGCGCGAGCGGCTGGACGCCGCTCGCGATGCAAGGCCTCTGCTCTTTTGAGTCGCTCGCGACGCTGCCTTCCATTCACGCCTGCGGCGCTTCGAGCGGCGGCGTTCCCTCATGAAATAGCGTTTTGAGCTGCGTGCGCAGTTCCGGCGAATCCGCATGTTTGTGAACCGAGACCGCGTGCTGGACGGCAGCTTCGAGCAATTCGCTCTCGCTGTCGGCGGACAACGCAACGGTGCAATGCATTTCGCTCGGAAACTCGCGACAGTCGATGTATTGGCGGCTCATGGCAATCTCCTTGATAGAGACGATCGGCCCTTCCATCGATTGAACGCGCGAAGCGCGTCGGCTGCCATCTGACGCGATGACGCTGCCGCGCATGGCGACGGCGGGCATGTCGTCGGCGGCGACACGGCGCAGCAAAGCGAGGGGATCAACGCGGTGATCGGCGGGGGAACGACGCGAACGGCGTCCGATGGAAGGTGTTTGAAAAGTATAGGTCGCGAGGGTCGGCAGCGATGCGGCGAACGCCATGCACAGCAACGCCGGGGGCGACGGAATCCAGTATTTTCCGGCCCATCCGCACCGCGCCGAACGTCGTGTCTGTGCCGGTATCGGTACCCGGCCGCGTTTGCTCCCTGCTGCGTGCGATGTGACAATAACGCCCTTCGTGCTGCGGTCCGCTCGTTCCGCGAACCCGGCGCTGCCCGCCCCGCTTATCCGCAGAACCGCATGCCATCCTCGCTCGATTCCCCCTGCGTCGCCGTGATCGGCGGCGGCCCCGCCGGCCTGATGGCCGCCGAGACGCTTGCCCGGCGCGGCGTGCAAGTCCACGTGTATGACGCGATGCCATCGGTCGGCCGCAAGTTTCTGATGGCGGGCAAAGGCGGCATGAACATCACGCATTCGGAATCGCTCGAACCGTTTCTTGGACGCTACGGCGCGCGCCGCGCGCAGATCGCGCCGCTCCTCGATGCGTTCGGCCCCGATGCGCTGCGCGCGTGGCTGCACGAACTGGGCGTCGAGACGTTCGTCGGCAGTTCGGGGCGAGTCTTCCCGTCCGACATGAAGGCCGCGCCGATGCTGCGCGCGTGGCTGCATCGGCTACGCGAAGCGGGTGTGCAGTTTCATATGCGTCATCAATGGAGCGGTTGGGCCACGACTTCCGGCGACACCGCGGCTCACACGCTTCGGTTCGACACACTGGGCGGCGAACAGACCGTCAGCTGCGACGCCGTGGTGTTCGCGCTCGGTGGCGCGAGCTGGCCGCGCCTCGGCTCCGACGCCGCATGGGTGCCGCTGATGGCCACGCGCGACATACCGGTGACGCCGCTGCGCCCCGCGAACTGCGGCTTCGACGCGGACTGGAGCCCTTATCTGCGCGAGCGTTTCGCGGGTCAGCCGCTCAAGCCCATCGCGATCACACTCACCGATTTAGACAAAAAAGTCCACAATCGACAAGGTGAAGCACTTCTGACTGAAACGGGCCTCGAAGGGAGCCTGATTTACGCGTTGTCGGCGCCGATCCGCGAGCGGATTCTGGCCGACGGCGACGTCACGATTTCACTGGATCTCGCGCCAGGCTTGCCTCTCGAGCGAGTCGTCGCGGAAGTGACGCGACCGCGCGGCTCGCGTTCGATTGCGAGCCATCTGCATGGCCGGATCGGGATTGGCGGGGTCAAACTGGCGCTGCTGCACGAAATTCTGCCAAAGGAAGCCTTCACCGACGCCACCGCTCTCGCGCAGGCGATCAAGGCGCTGCCGGTACGGCTCGTACGGACGCGGCCGATCGAGGAAGCGATCAGCACCGCCGGCGGCATTCCGTTCGAAGCGCTCGACGGCAATCTGATGATCGGGCAGATGCCCGGCGCGTTCTGCGCCGGCGAAATGCTCGACTGGGAAGCGCCGACCGGCGGATATCTGCTGACGGCGTGCTTCGCGAGCGGGCTCGTGGCGGGTCGGGGCGCGTGCGCGTACCTGGAAGCGCGCGCGGCTTCGGTGTGAGGCGCGGATTGTGATTGGGGTGCGGACCGGGGCGCAAATCAAGTGGCAAATCGAGTGGCAAGGATACAGCGCCCCTCACGCCGTTTTCCTTCACCGCACCTTAAGCCGCCACAACGAAGTCACCTCGGCCGCCCGTGCCGCATGGAGCGGATCGTTCCTGTCGCTCGCCTTCGGATGCCGCGGACGAATATCCTCGCGCCCCGCGACGCTGAGCCCCGCGTTGTCGATGGCGGCCAACAGCCATTCGCGCGAGCGCAGACCGAGATACTCGGCGAAATCGGAAATGATCAGCCAGCCTTCGCCGCCCGGCGACAGATGATCCGCGAGACCGTTGAGGAAACCGAGCAGCATGCGGCTGTCCGGATCGTAGACCGCGTATTCGAGCGGCGATGCGGGCCGCGCCGGCACCCACGGCGGATTGCAGACGACGAGCGGTACCTGCCCTTGCGGAAACAGATCCGTCTGCACGATCTCGACCTGCTGCGCGTAACCGAGACGCGCGAGGTTTTCGCTCGCGCACGCGAGCGCGCGCGGGTCCTGATCGGTCGCGACGATTTTCTGCACGCCGCGTTTGGCGAGCAGCGCGGCCAGCACGCCCGTGCCAGTGCCGATGTCGAAGGCTTTGTCGAGCGCGGGCAGCGGCGCGCGCGCGACGAGATCCACGTATTCGCCGCGCACCGGTGAAAACACGCCGTAGTGCGGATGGATGCGCTCGCCGAGCGCGGGAATCTCCACGCCCTTCTTGCGCCATTCGTGCGCGCCGATCAGACCGAGCAGTTCGCGCAGTGACACGACCGAGGCTTCATCAACGGCTGGCCCGTAGGCTTCCTCGCACGCCTGCCGCACGTCCGGCGCGCGGCGCAGCGAAATGCCGTAATCGGCGTCGAGCGGAATCAGGATCATGCCGAGCGTGCGTGCGCGTTGCGACTGTGCCTGCCGATGCAGATTGAACGCATCGAGCGGCGTCGCGCCCTGCTTGCGCGGCTTGCGTTCGAGCCGGCGCGTGACGGCTTGCAGCAATTGGCGCGCGTTCTGGAAGTCGCCGCGCCACAGCAGGGCCGTGCCTTCGCAAGCAAGCCGGTAGGCCGAGTCGGCAGTGGTGCGGTCATCGGCGACGACGACGCGCTTCGGCGGCGGCACGGCCGCCTCGGAACGCCAACGCGCGGTGCGCGGGCCGTCGGCTTCGGGCCAGGTGATGGTTGCGGAAGTTGCGGCGCTGGTCATGAGATCGGGTGGGGTCGATGGTGCGTCGCCGGAGCCGTTGCCCGCTGCTGCGAGCCGGAACGTCCGCGGGCCATACCGGGCGACGCCCGAATAGTACCGTACCGGTGGTGCGTGGACCGGTGGAGCGAGGTGTACGGGGCGTACCGGTGCAGAGGTTAAGGTGAGTTCCGTAGTGCGGTTAGCACGGAAAATAGACTAAAAAGTCCACAATCGACAAGGTGAAAGAGATATCTCTATTTCGAAGTGGCATGGAATGCTCTCCATCCATGCGAAGTCACCATAAAATTCTCATTTATCACGATATTTCATTGCATATTTTCTCAGAAAAACAAAAAACGCCGTCAAAACATCGACAGCGTTCTTTTTTCTCATGGTTCGAGCCAGCCACGCGAAATCAGGCACCAGCGGGCCCCGCCCGCCGGTGCCGAGCCGCATCAACCGGTCAGCACCGAGTTGTAGGCCGTACCCGCGATCACCACGTTGTTCAGCGTGATGCCGTTCGTGTTGGCGACGAAAACCGGTCCCGGCACCGTCGACGATGCCGGTCCGACGCACACCGGCGTACCGAGGTTGCAGTTCGTGATCGTCACGCCTGTGATCGGCGTGACGGTCGGCACCGGCAGCGGACCGTTGTAGTCGGCGGCCACCGGACCCTGCGCGACGATCGCCTGGAAGCACGAATTCGCGCCGGCGGTGAAGCCCGACGTCATCGCGTACGTTACGCTGCCCGACACGTCGGTCGCGGTCACGTTCGAGATGTTGACGTTGTTGATCGTCGCCGGATTCCAGCGCACCGCATCGCCCGACGCGCTGTAGTCGCAGTCGAACGTGATGAGGCCGCCCTGCCCCGTCGACGGGTTCGCCGCGAGGCCGACCGTGCCCGTGCCCGGCACCGAACCCGGGAAAGCCGAGCCGAGCGCGCCGCCGCCGAACTTGCCCGCGAGGTTCACGCCGTTGGGCAGCGTCACGCCGTTGATCCACACGTTGTTGATGAAGCCGCCGCGGTTCATGTTGGTCTTGAAGCGCAGCGCGATGTTCAGCGGATTGCTGGCCCAGTTCTCGTTCTGCATCGTCAGATTGCGCGCGTAGACGTTTTCCACGCCCGCGCTCATTTCGCTGCCGATCGTGAGACCGCCGTGGCCGCTTTGCATCGTGCAGTTCTGGACCACGATGTTCTGCATCGGACCGTACTCGGTGTCGAGGCACTTGCCGGACTTGATCGCGATGCAGTCGTCGCCGGTATTGAACTGGACGTTCTGCACGAGCACGGTGTTGCACGCGTCCGGATCGAAGCCGTCGTTGTTCGGGCCGACGCTGTCGGCGAACACGCCGTCGATCACGACGTTCGAGCAGGCGGTCGGATGGTGCTGCCAGAACGGCGTGTTCTGCGTGTGGTAGTTCTGCAGCAGCACGTTGGTGCAGCCGATGAACTCGATCATGCACGGACGCAGATAGTGGCCGTTGCCGAACACGCGGTTCAGCACCGGCACGCCGAGCTCGGACAGCGCGGGCAGATAGTTCTGATCCTGATTCCAGCCGGTGCCGGTGAGCAGCGTCATCAGCGTCGTGGTGGTGCCGTCCTGGTTCGTGAACGACACGTTGGCCTTCGGATTCGTGATCTGCGACGAGGGCAGGCTCGTCAGCGCGACGTTGTTCGGATTCGCGTAGGCCTGCGTCGTCGTGGTCGAGCTGGTGCAGCCGTAGGTGCTGCTCGATCCCTTGAACGTCCACCAGCACGAGGTCGGCGGCTGGGTGCTGAGCTGGATCGGCGTCATGGCCTGGCCGTTGAGCACGCAGCTGTTGTCGTCGGCGGTCACGGCGATGTTCTTCTGCTGATACGCGTAGATCGGCGAGCCGAAGTTCAGGCAGTCGTTGGCCTGCCAGCGCGTCCAGTACAGGTTGCCGTTTGCGGTCGGATACGGGCCGTTCTTCGCGTAATCGGCCGGGTTCGGGCTGAAATAGATCGCGCAGCCCGCGGTGAGGTGGAAATTCACGTTGCTCAGCAGCACGATCGGGCCGCCGCAATACCAGTTGCCGGCCGGCACGACCACGCGGCCGCCGCCGGCCTGGTTCGCGGCGCGGATCGCGGCGTTGAACGCGGCGCACGCATCGTAGGCCGAGTCTGTGTAGTCGCACGGCACCATGATGTTCGAGCCGGGGCTTTGCAGGTCGCTCGTCGGATGCGCGGTCTGCTCCGAGCCGCCGGTCACCCAGGGAATCGGGCCGCCCGGCCACGCGGTCGACAGGATCAGGGCCGCCGCGGGCAGCGGCTGCGCGCCGTAGCTCGTCACCTGAAAATCGGTCGACGCGAACATCGACGGTGTGATGTTGGCGAGCTTGTTGATGATCGCCGTGGCTTCGCCGCTCGGCCCCCAGATCGGATCGGCTGCAGCGGTCGGCGGCGGGGTGGTGGCGGGCGGCGTGGTGCTGCCGCCGTTGCTGGCGGAAGGCGAGTCGGAACTGCCGCAGCCGGGCAAGCCGGCAATCAGCCCGGCCCCGGCCGTGGCGCCGGCGAACGCGAGAAAGCTGCGGCGAGCCGGCGATTGCGGGCGCTCCTGCAGCGCGTCGTTGCGTGATGCGTCTACTTTTTTTGTCATGAAGCTCTAGTCTCCTGTCACTTATATGGTGTGCCCGACACGTGCCGCAGCGCCTGCGAACGCGGATGTTTCAATCCTATCTTGTAAGACGACATACAAATAATCGAGGTTTACCTGAATAGGAAAGGCCGCGAATTTACTTATTTCTGTCGGGAAATTTTTCGTTTTATGACGTAAATTGGGTTATACGCGTGAGTACACCACACATCATGATGTAAGACATACGATAACTATGAACAAAAGTTAGCGTGATGAGGGCGAGCTCCCGAGAAGCGCGGGACACGCAACAAAAAACCCGTAAACCATTGGGTTCTACGGGGTTGCAGATACCGCCGAAATTCAGCGCGCCAGAAACGCGGCCGGTGGCACGAAGCGTCGAACGGCTCGACTCCGCTCAACTCAACGCATCGCGCGACATCACGGCCAACTTCAGCCAGCCCGCCGGCGCAGCGTCAATCGCCGCCTTCGCCGTCCGGCTTCCTGAGCCGCTTCCGATGTGCGGCAACTTTCGCGCGATTGCCGCAAACCGCCATGCTGCACCACCGCCGGGCATGTCCGCGTGTGTGATCGACAAACAGCAGTGTGCAACGAGGACCTTCGCACGCTTTCACCTGCGTGAAATCCTCGTTGCACACGAGCTGCGCCAATGCCTGCGCAATCGGCATCAACAAAGATTCGGGCGATTTCCAGCGGCGGCTCTCGCGAAATTCCAACGCGGCATCTACGCCGGGCACGACTTCGCCATATCGCTCGTCCCGCCCGAGAAGCTGATTCAAGGGCTCGAGCCCGACGAGATCGGCGGCAGCCAGCGGCCGCCCTTTGTTCTCGCTGACGAAGCGCCTGAACCACTCGCGTAACGCTCGCGCCTGCCCGGCGACCACATCGAATTCGTGCGATGCGAATTGCGCGCGCAATGCCGCCTGCGCCTCGGGCGGCATCATTCGCGCCTGCTCGAGCCAGGCCAGCAGCCCTTCGCCGTCGCTGATCCAGTCGACTTCCTCATCCCCAGGAGTCGCGACCGAGTTCAGGAAATCGAGGTCCAGCTCGACCTGTTCCGCGACTATCGCAACAACGTCGCGTTATACCCCGCGTTTCAGGACTATTTCCGTACCCATCGGCCGCCGTTGCTGGCGGTGTGGGGCAAGCATGATCCGTTCTTCCTGCCGGCGGGTGCCGAGGCGTTCCGGCGCGATATTCCGGACGCGGTGGTGCGATTCTTCGACACCGGTCACTTCGCGCTCGAAACGCACGCGAGCGAAATCGCCGATGCGATCCGCGAGTTTCTGTCCCGATGATGCGATTGGACGCGCCACCGCCGTCAGACGGGTGCGGAATGTTGATTCGATTGTTGTCTCGACCGCCGCACACTGGATGACGTGCCGGGCTCGACTCGACGCTGAGAATGGGCGGCGGCGAAGTCGAGTCGATTCAAGGGAGCTTTGATTGAGCGCGGCGGCAAAAGAAAAACCCCGGGAGACAGTATCTCGCGGGGTTTTCAGGGTAATGCGGGTAACGCAACTTGGTGCGGCTGCAAGGGACTCGAATGGACCTTATACGGTCAGCAATAAAGAGATAGGCAGGCTAATTGTAAGATTGAATGCCCCGAAAAATGCCCCCACTTTGAACTGCAACTTTGGTTCGACTATCGACTTGAGTCCTACCATCCAAACGGTCGCACGAATGCACCAATGCCGTCTATGGCTGAAGGCGACCCAAAACGGTCATTGATTTGGCCGAATAACATCCTGGCTTACTCGCCCGACGGCACGAAAACTTCAACAGCGGATAGCAAAATTGGCCGCCACCAAAGCCGAAAAGACCAGTGCCGGCGCGAGATGCCGGAATGGCTCCCGGTTCCGCAGCAGCGTGAAGAGCGCTGCGATCAAGATCGCGGCGGCCACCGCCAGACCCAAGACCCTGGTTTGTTGTCCAAGAAGAAATGCCGCACTGAGTAGTTCGAGAGCACCACAGAGCAAACGCAGCCATGCCGGGTAACCCCAGCGTGCGAAGTCTTGCTTCACCGCGCCGAGTCCTGCGAGATTGACCACCCCTGCAATCGCGAACAAGGCCGCCACGATCGTTGCGAGAATTGATTCGACAGATACACTGCTCCAGATCATCGTTACGCTCCACTGCTTTGCTGAAAATATGTTTGCATGGAGAGGTCTGCAATCAGGCCGGGGCCTTGGGGTTCCCATGCAAGAATTCGCCGCGCGAGCTGACCACTTACCGTTTGATCGAGCGCCAAGGCGTCGGCAAATGCACCAAGTGATTGGCGGGCGTCGTCGAGCGGCCAGAGCTCGATGCGATCGGCGCCGACCGAAGCACGAATTGCTTCGCCTATTTCGGTAACCGCGACAGCTTCTTCCGCGGTCACATTGAAGATCTGTCCCGTGACTTGGCCGTTCCCCTTTGCCGCTTGCTCCAGCGCAAGCAGGTAAGCGATGGCGAGATCGTCGACATGGACGGCAGGCCAACTATTACGACTGTCGCCGATGATCTTCACACCACCGATCTGTTGGGCCATACCAGCCAGCATGCCGAAGACGCCGCCACCGTAGCCGTGGACCATCGCCGGTCTGAGAATCACTGCGGCAATTGAACGGTTTGCCGCTAGCGCCTGCACCCGTTGTTCCACCACGGGCCGCCAGGCCACGAGTGGTGTCGGACTGAGAGCCGATGCTTCAGTCGCGAGTTTCCCGTTCGTATTGCCGTAGACCCAGATACCAGACGTATAGACAAACACTGAACCCGGGCGCAAATGCGAAAGCATTGCTACGACTGAGACCTCATCGGTAGCGGCAGCAGACGCATCATTGGTCGACGCGGTGTGCACCACGCCATCGGCGGCACCGGCTGCTGCGGCAAAAGACTGCGGCTCGCGCAGGTCACCTGGGTGCAGTTTCACGCCAAGACGCGCCAGCGCGCTGGCCGCCGCCGATGTGTCTTGACGCACCAGCGCCGTTACGTGATGGCCACGGCCGATTGCCTTGCGGGCGACCGCTTGCCCGATGTAGCCCGTGCCACCTGTGATGAATAGTTTCAAAGCGTTCTCCCAACATATCCTGCGTAGTTGAATAGTCACAAACGAGACCATACAGTCTCGTTTTCGCAAACGATAAACGAGACTAACCAGTCTTGTCAACTATTCGGCGATCTGTTATTTATTGGGGATGAACGCTATTTCACTTTCTGGCTTGAGCCCGCTGCAACGCCGCAAGCGATCCGCAATCCTTGACGGTGCGAAAACCGTTTTTCTACGTCAGAGTTTCAGTCTGGCAACGATGGACGATGTTGCTTCTGCCGCCGGCGTGGCCAAACAGACTGTCTATCGGCACTTCGGGTCGAAGGAGGCGTTGTTCGTTGGGCTGGTGCTTTCGATGTGCACCGAGGTAGGCGAGCTGCTTGCCAATTCTCGGCGCGAGCAATCCGATGGTGCGCTGGAAGTCGAGTTGCGCGAGTTGGGATGGTCGCTAGCACACAGCCTTATCACTCCGGATAATCTGCGGCTTTACCGAACCATTGTTGCCGAGGCCGAGCGCCTTCCGGAGCTTGGCCAGGTGTTTTACGAAAATGGGGCGAAGGTCGTGCGTGCTATTGCCGCCCAAATTCTGCGCAAGCGATTTGACGAATCGATTGCTGTCGTACGAGCCGCGACATTCGTTCAGTTGGTGCTGGGCGACGCGTATCTGGAACTGTCAATCGGTTGTCCGGTTCCCGACATTGAAGCGCGCTTTGCGCTGCAGATCGACGAGGCTGTGACAGCAGCACTTCGCTAAGTAAGCGCTTCGTGTTGAAGGTCCGCTTCTGGCCGGCAAGCGACCGCTCGCCGACCGTTACGTCATTAAACTTCAGTTTGCTCCGACATCTCAAGGGCTTGATCCACTGGTTCCCGTGTCCGACCCGATTCTGGGAGCACCAGAACCCAAGAGTCCGGGATGGCCCTGACATACCTTAGTGATCGAATCCACCTTGATCTGCTATCGCCCCCAGATCGCGGGCGCCGTGCAACACCCGGATAATCGTCACCGCCTGATCGGCCGGGCGATAATAAACAGCGTAGGACGAGTGAAATAGCACTCGCAGATCTGCTGCGAGCTGCCTTCGTTCCGGGCAGCCTAACGGAAAAAGTAATAGCTGCTGACAAGCCTCGTAGAGGCCGGCGACAAACCGGTCGGCCGTAGCCTCCGATGCCTCTTCCGCAATGTACGACCAAATTTCCGCCAGATCGAGTTCGGCTCGATCGGTTAGCTGGAGCGTTCGGCTAATAGCTGCCTCCCTCGGGCAATAACGCTCTCAGGATCGAACTTCTTTACGCGGCCAGCAGCAACGTCCGCCAGACCTCGATCGATCTCGGCCTTGAGATCGGCCAGTTCGCTTAGCATCAGTTGACGCCGGGTTTTCCACTCTCGCAACGCTTCACGCACAACCTCGCTGGTCGATGCGTACTCACCGTCTTCGACAGCCTGCTTGATGGCGCTTGCCATCTCTGGCGGCATGGTTACCGTCAGGCGCTCCAGGGTGGTAGACATGGGAGACTCCCGATTAGACACCGGTTCATACTTTATCATACCGCTAGGGTTCAAGTTCCAGCGGCGTTGCAAGATGGACGCCTGCTAGCAGCCGGCGACCACTTTCGCACGAGCCGCCAAGTCTGCGCACACACAGCGCACCTTTTTCGCGACGCTAGCGCACCCGTCTGCTCACGGTATCTCGTTTTTCTGCGCAGACTGTTATCGCTGCTTGCGCCGAGTGCACTCCCTTTTTGCGCCAAGTAGTTTCGCGTTGCCTCGTTTTATTCACTTCGACTCAACAACCGTGCACACGCTATTTGCACCCTTGTTGTCACGATGTCGCACATGCTGCGCATCGCATTTACATGGGCGTTAACTTTTATTGCATAGCGCGCGTATACCCGTTGAACGGGATTAACTCTGAGCCGCAAAAACAACGAGAAAACAAGGTAAGGCAGGATAGGCCAGCGCCGGTTTTGGGCACCAATTGACGAACGACGATTTCCCAAGCCTAGCCGACACGCTCCTGAGACTTGAGATCATCCAGGTAATCGGCCCACCGTTGCATCATCGCCCGCCGCTCCTTGAGAAATTTCGTACGGTTGCACGCTTTCCCGAGCGTGTCGGGAACCGCATGAGCGAGCTGATGCTCAATCACCTCCGGCTTCTGTTCAAGTTCCTCGTGCAGAATCGTGCGGGCCATCGCGCGGAAACCGTGGCCGGTGATTTCCGTGCGCGTGTCGTAACCCAACCGGCGCAGTGCCGCATTAATCGCTGCGTCGCTCATCGGCCGTTGCGCGGAACGCGCGCCGGGAAAAACGTAACGACCGCCACCGGTCAACGCGTAAAGCTCCCGAAGAATCTGAACAGTCTGAGTCGCCAAAGGCACCAGATGCTCCGTCTGAGTCTTCGTAACGAGGTACCGCCATTCCGCCTTGTCCAGATCGATTTGTGTCCACTCAGCCTTGCGCAACTCCCCCGGACGTACAAACAGCATCGGAGCCAGCTTGAGTGCGCAGAGAACCGGAAACGTCCCTGCAAAGCCGTCGAACGCCCGCAGCATCGCCCCGACCTTTTCCGGCTCGGTGATAGAAGCAAAGTGAATGGTTTGCGCCGGCGGAATCGCTTTGACCAGGTTCCCGGCTGGATCGTCTTTGCAGTAGCCCTCTTTGACCCCATAGCGGAATACACGGCTAATCTCGCTGCGAACCTTATGGGCCGTAAATCGTGCTCCACGGCTGTCGATCCGCTTCAGCACAGACAGAATCTCGAGCGCATCGATCTCGCTGACCGGCCGTTTACCAAGCCAAGGAAAAACGTCTTTCTCGAAGCGAGCCTTGGTCTTCTCCCAAGACCCTGCTGTGACATAAGGCTTGCGCTCATCCAGCCAGCCCTGGGTCGCTACTGCAAACGAATTGGCCGCGGCCATCCGCGCAGCACGCTTTTCGGCCTTCTTCACCTCCCCAGGGTCGAACCCCGCTGCAAGCGCCTTCCGCGCCTCATATCGCCGCTCCCGTGCATCCGCTAACGATACGTATGGATAGATCCCAAGCGCGAGTCGCTTCTCCTTTCCGGCAAAGCGGTACTTCAGCCGCCAATATTTCGAACCGTTTGGAGCAACTTCGAGGTACATCCCCTCGCCATCGGTAAGCCGGTACAGATTCTCCCGAGGCAAGGCTTTGCGAATAGCAATGTTGGTCAGCGGCATGGCGTCACCTTACAGTGCATGGGGGCATTTTTTCTGCGGGGTGTCCAAATTTGTTGGTATCTCACCAACAAATGCCCCCAAGTGCCCCCGGGATTCACCCGGAAACCACCAAACCACTATAGAACAAAAAACCCGCTAAGCCTTACGGCGTAACGGGTTTTGGTGTCGCTACTGGGAAGCTAACTGGTGCCGGCTGCAGGACTCGAACCCGCCACCTCATGATTACAAGTCAAGCGCTCTACCTGATGAGCTAAGCCGGCATGAGGCCGTGATTCTACTTCATTTCACGATCTTAAGGCGAGCCCTGCCGCCGCCTTTCGACCCGTCGTCGTCCGGTTGCGGCTTGTCCGCGGCGTTGTCAGTGCTGGCATCCAGATCGGCCGGCGCCGTTTCGACCGCGCGCGGCGCGGCGGGCACTTCGGGTTCGTCCGCGGCGTCCGCGCCCGAATCCTGCGCCTCGCCCCCCGCCGATTCGACCGGAAATGCCATGCCCTGGCCGTTTTCGCGCGCGTAGATCGCGAGAATGTTGGCGACCGGCACCTCGATCTTGTGCGACTTGCCCGAGAAGCGCGCGTTGAACTCGATCCACTCGTTGCCCATCTGCAGCTGGCTCGTCGCCTCGAAGCTGATGTTCAGCACGATCTCGTTGTCACGCACGAACTGACGCGGCACACGCGTCTGATTGTCGACCCGCACCGCGATGTGCGGCGTGTAGCCGTTATCCGTGCACCACTCGTAAAGCGCGCGCAGCAGATAAGGCTTCGTGGAAATCTCTTGCATCAACAGTCCTCTTGCGGGCACGGACGCGCATCGGAGCGATGCGGCGCCCGCGCTCCAAAGCCAAACTCAACGGCGCATCACCTTTTCCGACGGCGTCAGCGCTTCGATATAAGCCGGGCGGCTGAAAATGCGCTCGGCGTACTTCATCAGCGGCGCAGCGTTCTTCGACAGCTCGATGCCGTAGTGATCGAGACGCCACAGCAGCGGCGCGATCGCCACGTCGAGCATCGAGAACTCTTCGCCCAGCATGTACTTGTTCTTCAGGAAGATCGGCGCGAGCTGCGTCAGGCGATCGCGAATCGCGAGGCGCGCCTTCTCGTGATTCTTCTCGGCCGCCTTGCCCTTCTCGTTTTCGAGCGTGCCGACGTGGACGAACAGCTCCTTTTCGAAGTTGAGCAGGAACAGGCGGGCGCGCGCGCGCTGCACCGGGTCGGCCGGCATCAGTTGCGGGTGCGGGAAGCGCTCGTCGATATACTCGTTGATGATGTTCGATTCGTACAGAATCAGGTCCCGTTCGACGAGAATCGGCACTTGACCATACGGATTCATCACGGCGATGTCTTCCGGCTTGTTGAACAGGTCGACGTCGCGGATCTCGAAGTCCATGCCCTTTTCGAACAGCACCAGCCGGCAACGCTGGGAGAACGGGCAAGTAGTGCCGGAATACAGAACCATCATATTTACGTTTCCTCAAAAAGCTGAAGGGCCAGCGCACGGAAAAACCGCTCAGCAGGTTTTTCCTGGCGCCGGCCCCACGCCGTGTAGCGGCGTGATTATTTGATATGTTTCCAGTACGCGGCGTTCAGTCGCCAGGCGAAAAAGCTCAGGATACCGAGGAACAGCAGCACCCACACGCCAAGCTGCTTGCGGGTTTGCTGCGTCGGTTCGGACATCCATGACAGGTACGACACGAGGTCGGCCACAGCAGAATCATAATCTACCGGCGACATCGTCCCCGGAGTCAGTTGCTGGAAGCCGAGGAACTTGTGTACCGTTTCGCCGGTTTTTTCGTCGGTTTCATCGCCGAATTTCGCCGCGCGCTGCCCCTGAAGCTGCCATAGCACGTGAGGCATGCTCACGTTTTCATACACCAGATTGTTCCAGCCGGTCGGCCGCGTATCGTCGCGATAGAAGCTGCGCAGATACGTGTACAGCCAGTCCTTGCCGCGCGCCCGCGCCTCCACCGACAGATCCGGCGGCGTCGCGCCGAACCACGCTTTCGCGTCGTCCGGGCGCATCGCCACCGTCATCGTGTTGCCGACCTTGTCGGTGGTGAACAGCAGGTTCGCCTGAATTTCAGCCGGCGTAATGCCGAGATCGGTCAGGCGGTTGTAGCGCATCAGGTTCGCGCTGTGGCAATTCAGGCAGTAGTTTACAAACAATTGCGCGCCGCGCTGCAAAGAAGCGAAATTGTTCGTGTTGTCCGGCGCGCGGTCGAGCGGGAAATTCTCGTCCGCGTGGGCCGGCGCGGCCAGTAGCGCAAGCAGCGTCGCGCCGATCAGCGCGCACATCGAAAGCAGTTTTTTCATCTTCGTATTCTCCTGGCTCGCGATTAGTGAGGCTTGAACCGCACCCGCTCCGGCGGCTGCTTGAACTTGCCAAGCCGCGTCCAGAACGGCATGCCGAGGAAAAACGCGAAGTAGATCAGCGCGCAGACCTGGGCGATCAGCGTCGAGACCGGCGACGGCGGCCGCGTGCCGAGGAAGCCCAGCGTCAGGAACGCGATCACGAAGATGCCGTAGAACACCTTGTGAAAAAACGGCCGGTAGCGGATCGACTTGACCGGCGACTGGTCGAGCCACGGCAGGAAGAACAGCGAAATCACCGCGCTGCCCATCACCACCACGCCCCAGAACTTCGACTCGGTGAACGCCATCGCGAGAATCACGAGCACCGCGAGCACCGGCAGACCGAGCTTCCACTTGCCGCGCGCGCGCACGAGCGCGAGCAGGCCGAGCAGACCGATCACGATCATCAGCACGATCTTGAACGGGTCCGTGGTGGCGCGCAGCATCGCGTAAAAGGCCGTGAAGTACCACACCGGGGCAATTTCCGGCGGCGTTTGCAGCGGATTCGCGGGAATGAAGTTGTTCGCTTCGAGGAAGTACCCGCCCATTTCCGGCGCGAAGAAAATGATCGCCGCGAAGATCAGCAGGAAAACCGTCACGCCCATGAAGTCGTGCACGGAGTAGTACGGGTGGAACGGAATGCCGTCGAGCGGCACGCCGTCCGGGCCCTTCTTCGCCTTGATCTCGATGCCGTCCGGGTTGTTCGAGCCGACCTCGTGCAGCGCCACGAGGTGCGCGATCACGAGGCCGACCAGCACGAGCGGAATCGCGATCACATGAAACGCGAAGAAGCGGTTCAGCGTGACGTCGGAGACGACATAGTCGCCGCGAATCCACAGCGACAGATCCGGCCCGATGAACGGAATCGCCGAGAACAGGTTCACGATCACCTGCGCGCCCCAGAACGACATCTGGCCCCACGGCAGCAGGTAGCCGAAGAACGCCTCGGCCATCAGGCACAGGAAGATCATGCAGCCGAAAATCCACACGAGCTCGCGCGGCTTGCGGTACGAGCCGTACATGAGCCCGCGGAACATGTGCAGGTACACGACGACGAAGAACATCGACGCGCCCGTCGAATGCATGTAGCGGATCAGCCAGCCCCACGGCACCTCGCGCATGATGTACTCGACCGACGAAAACGCGAGCGTCGCGTCGGGCTTGTAGTTCATCGTGAGGAAGATGCCGGTGACGATCTGGTTGACCAGCACCAGCAACGCAAGCGAACCGAAGAAGTACCAGAAGTTGAAGTTCTTCGGCGCGTAGTACTCGGAAACGTGCTTCTTCCAAGTGGAAGTCATCGGGAAGCGCTGGTCGATCCAACCAGCCAGCCCGGTCGTCTCTACTTCGTGTTCGCTCGCCATTACGCTTCTCCTTTTTCGTCCTTCCCGATCACAAGGGACGTCGCCGACGTGAACATGAAACGCGGGATGTCGAGGTTCTGCGGGGCGGGTTTGTTCTTGAAGACGCGGCCGGCCATGTCGTAGGTCGAGCCGTGGCACGGGCACAGAAAGCCGCCTGGCCAGTCGTCGGGGAGATTGGGCTGCGGGCCCTCCTGGAAGCGCGGCGTCGGCGTGCAGCCCAGATGCGTGCACACGGCGACGGCGACGAGCAGATGCTTGTTCTCGGCGCGCGAACGGAATTCGTTGTTGCAGTAATCCGGCAGCGGCATCGAGAACGGATTCAGCGAGTGAGGGTCCGCCACCATGTTGTCCGCTTTCTGGACGTCGGCCAGCATGCGGTCCGTGCGGTTGATGACCCACACCGGCTTGCCGCGCCAGGCGACCGTCATCATGTCGCCGGGCTTGAGACTGCTGAAATCGACTTCGACCGGGGCACCCGCTGCCTTGGCCTTTTCGGATGGTGCAAACGAACTAACAAAGGGTACAACAACGGCAACACCTCCTATGCCGCCTGCTACGGTCGTCGCTACCAGCCAGTTACGGCGGCTGCCATCGACGCGTTCCTCTTCTTTGTCTCGCATCACACGCCCCACTTCTGAGTTGGATTTTTCCTTCACGTCGCTTCTACCGCCGCTAGTTTGCTCGAATGGAGTCGCCATTTACAAGGGCCGAGTGCCAAAAACCATGCGAAGCCCTTGATAACTCAGGGTTTGTCCGTACCGATCGCAAACTTTTTCGCACCTCCTTTTAAGTGCCTTCTACGGTATTCATGCCTTCCACTTTGTTAATGCAATTCGCAATTAAACCGGATTGGGGATATCGATAAAGAGGTGTTCGATATCGAACGATTCGGACAGATGCTTGCCCACCGCCTGCACGCCGAAACGTTCGGTCGCATGGTGGCCGGCGGCGAGAAAAGCGACGCCGCTTTCCGCCGCCGCATGCATGACCGATTCCGACACCTCGCCCGTCACGTAGACGTCGGCGCCCGCGTCGATCGCCGCGCCGAACATGCTCTGTGCGGCGCCCGTGCACCAGCCGACGCGGCGCAACTCCATGTCCGGATCGCCGAATACGAGCGGCGCGCGGCCGAGCGTCTGTTCGATCTCGGCGGTGAGGTGCGACAGCGTGATCGGCATCGGCAGCGTGGCGAGCCAGCCGAGATCGTTCTCGCCGAAGCGCGCGTCGCCGATCCAGCCCATCTTCTCGCCGATCTGCGCGTTGTTGCCGAGTTCGGAGTGATCGTCGAGCGGCAAGTGGTAGGCGAACAGGTTCAGGTCGTTGGCGAGCAGCAGCTTCAGGCGCGCATGTTTGCGGCCGGTGATCTGCGGCGCCTCGTTGCGCCAGAAGTAGCCGTGATGCACCAGCACGGCGTCCGCGCCCCACTCGAGCGCAGCCTCGAGGAAGGCCGCCGAGGCGGTCACGCCGGTCGCGAGACGGCTGATCCGGCGCCGTCCTTCGACCTGCAGTCCGTTCGGGCAATAGTCCTTGAAGCGCGCGGTTTCAAGGAGATTGTTCAAGTACAATTCAAGTTCTATCCGATCCATATAGACCTCTAGTCTTCAGATGCTTAGACGCTTCTGGCTGTTATTTGCCCAAGCGGTGACTGTGCTGTTGGCGCTGATGTTCATCATTGCGACCCTCAAACCGCAGTGGCTCCAGCGTCAAGGGCAGTTCGGCAGACAACTCGCCGAACCGATCGTCGCGCTGCGGGAAGTGGCGCCAGGCATCGGCGGCGGCCATGCCGAGGCGTCCTATGCGGATGCCGCGCAAAAAGCGATGCCCGCGGTCGTCAATGTGTTCTCCAGCAAGGATGGCTCACTGCCACCCGACCCGCGCGCGAAAGACCCGCTGTTCCGCTACTTCTTCGGCGACAAAAACAATCGCAAGCAGCCGGAGCAGCCCGCCTCGAATCTCGGCTCAGGCGTGATAGTGAGTTCGGAAGGTTACATTCTAACGAACCAGCACGTCGTCGACGGCGCCGATCAGATCGAAGTCGCGCTCGCCGACGGCCGCACCACCAGCGCGAAGGTGATCGGCGTCGATCCCGAAACCGATCTGGCCGTGCTCAAGATCAACCTGACCAATCTGCCCACCATCACGCTTGGGCGCATGGATCAGACGCACGTCGGCGACGTCGTGCTCGCGATCGGCAATCCGTTCGGCGTCGGCCAGACCGTGACGATGGGCATCGTCAGCGCGCTCGGGCGCAATCACCTCGGCATCAACACGTTCGAAAACTTCATCCAGACCGACGCGGCGATCAACCCCGGCAACTCGGGCGGGGCGCTCGTCGACGTGAACGGCAACCTGCTCGGCATCAATACCGCGATCTATTCGCGCTCGGGCGGCTCGCTCGGCATCGGCTTCGCGATTCCGGTGTCGACCGCGCGCAGCGTGCTCGAAAGCATCATCACGACGGGCTCGGTCACGCGCGGCTGGATCGGCGTCGAGCCGCAGGACGTCACGCCCGAAATCGCCGAGTCGTTCGGGCTCGAGCAGAAGTCGGGCGCGATCGTCGCGGGCGTGCTGAAGAGCGGCCCGGCGGATCGCGCGGGCATCAAGCCCGGCGACATCCTGATGAGCGTGAACAACCAGGAAATCACCGACACCACGCGCCTGCTGAACGTGATCGCGCAGATCAAACCGGGCACGTCGGCGAAAGTGCATCTGGTGCGCAAGGGCCATCCGATCGACCTCGACGTGACGATCGGCAAGCGTCCGCCGCCGCCGAAGCAGGCCGAAGACGATAACGGCGGCGATCAGCCGGATGATGATGGGGGTTGAGGGCCGCCGGGCGTGAGCCTCGCGGACGCGTCGTAAGGTATGGCGAGGTGTGTTGCCGCCAGCAGGCGCCGCGCATAGCGCCTCCGCGCCGGCGCGTAGTGCGAAGACCGCCGGCTAGCCGGATACGCACGTACGAAAGCAAAAGGGCAGTCCATGATGGACTGCCCTTTTGCTTT
This sequence comes from Paraburkholderia sp. Cy-641, assembly GCF_011752945.1. Classification (NCBI taxonomy): domain Bacteria; kingdom Pseudomonadati; phylum Pseudomonadota; class Betaproteobacteria; order Burkholderiales; family Burkholderiaceae; genus Paraburkholderia; species Paraburkholderia sp. Cy-641. The sequence continues at coordinate 21,544 of NZ_VWWM01000031.1, read as the reverse complement.
GCCTGGCCGGGCTTGCTCGCCGCATGCCGGCGCTCAATTCGACGGCGGACTGGCATCCTCCGTCACCGCCGCCGGCTGCTTGCCGACGAACACCCGCGCCGCGATGATGCCCGCTTCGTACAGCACGATCAGCGGCACCGCGAGGATCAGTTGCGAGAACACGTCCGGCGGCGTCACGACGGCCGACACCACGAACGCGCCGACGATCACGTAGGGGCGAATCTCCTTGAGCTTCTTCAGCGTGATGACGTTCATGCGCACGAGCAGCACGACGACGATCGGCACCTCGAACGTCACGCCGAACGCGATGAACATCGTCAGCACGAAGCTCAGGTAATTGTCGATATCGGTCGTCATCTCCGCGCCGAGCGGCGCGTTGTAGTGCGCCATCACGCGAAAGATAGTCGGAAACACGACGAAGTACGCAAACGCCATGCCGCACAGGAACAGCGTGTAACTGCTCGCCACCAGCGGCGCGACCAGCTTCTTCTCGTGCTGATACAAGCCCGGCGCGACGAACGCCCAGATCTGGTACAGCACGACCGGCAGCGCGATCACGAACGCCACCAGCATCGTCACTTTCATCGGCACGAAGAACGAGCCGGTGACGTCGGTGACGATCATCTTGCCGTCCTTCGGCAGGTTCATCATGAGCGGCCGCGCCAGCAGCCGGAAAATGTCCGGCGCCCAGTACACGAGCCCGATGAACACCACGATGACGGCTAAGCCCGCACGGATGATGCGGTCACGCAGTTCGACAAGGTGGGAAATGAAGGTCTCTTCAGCGCCTTCGCTCTGGGATTGCTGGGGGTCGCTCACACCGGCCCTCGGTTAGAGATTGTCGTTCTGATCATCAGAAGAACCGCGTCGGACGACGCAGGCTGGCGGGCGTATGCCGGGCAACGCGCGCGGCACCCGACTGCACGCGCGTGCGGCGCAGGCTTGCGCGCTTGTACCAGGCGGGTGTAGCGCTCTGCTTGACGCGCCAGTTCTTGCGCCTGGGCGCAGCGGCCGGCGTGCTGACCGGCCACGATGTGGTGCCCGAAGCGTTGCTGCCGGCATCTTCGAGCGCACCGCCGGCCATGCCCGGCGACACCGACGTGCCGCTGTTCCACGCTTCGTTCAGTTCGTTCTCGTGCTTGCGCAGATTGTCCTGAACCGCGCTTTCGACATTGCTCGCGGCCTTTTCGAACTCGGTTTTCATGCGCCGTAGTTCGTCCAGCTCGATTTCGCGCGTGACCTCGGCCTTCACGTCATTGATATACCGCTGTGCGCGGCCGAACAGCGCGCCGGCCGTACGAGCGACACGCGGCAGGCGCTCAGGCCCGAGGACGACCAGCGCGACGACGCCGATCAGCGCCATCTTGGTTAGACCGAGGTCCAGCATGAAGTGGAATGTCCGTCAGTAACGCGGGAACGGCAAAAGCGCCGCGGCTTAGCGGTAGTCGCTCGAATGCGGCGTCTTTTCCTTGGCTTCGACGTCCACCGCGCCGTTGCGCGGCAGTTCGCGTTGCTGCTGCGCGTCGTCTGCCGGCGATTCGGCGTCCTTCATGCCTTCCTTGAACCCCTTCACCGCGCCGCCCAGATCGCTGCCGATGTTGCGCAGCTTCTTCGTACCGAACACGAGCGCAACGATCAGCAACACGATCAGCCAATGCCAAATGCTCAACGAACCCATGACTACTCTCCTTAACTTCGGCATCGCCCCGCGATGCCGAAAATTTTGTGCGCCTTGCGACGCAACCTGAAGCGCGAACGCTTCGTCTCCATCGCGTCTGTACCGCTTTGTCCCCGGCGCCTTGCCCCGGCAAGCGCTCGCGGTTGCAAGGCAGTTGCGATTCACCCGGCGGCACAACCGCTGCCATTCTGGTCAGACGACCGCGTCGGCGTTATTACACTGCGGCAAATACAACGCCCACGCCGATCGCCTTTGCCTCACCCGCCGCGTCCCGTGAGCGCGAAGCATCGCGCCCCCCATGAAAGCCGCGCCGCCGCGCCTAGCCCATGCGCTGCCAGGGACGCGGCCCCGCGAGAATATGCGCGTGCAGGTGATACACCTCCTGCCCGCCGCCCGGACCGGTATTGATTACCGTGCGAAAACCCGTTTCGCCGCCGCTGTAGGCGACACCCAGTTGCTCGGCGAGGCGCGCCGTCAAGACAAGCATTCTACCAAGCAGAGGCGCATCGTTTTCGGTGCAGTTCGACAGCGTCGCGATGTGCTTGCGAGGGATGACCAGCACGTGAGTTTCGGCCGCCGGACGGATGTCGCGGAAGGCGACGAACTCGTCGTCTTCATAGACTTTGGTCGACGGGATTTCGCCGGCGGCGATCTTGCAGAAAAGGCAATTCGGATCGTGACTCATCGTATTCCTGACGCGATATGACTGGAGCGCGAAGCACGCGGCAAGATCCGACCCGAAAGCCGGCCTGATGAACAGACCGCAAGTCGCTCAGACCCAGCCGCGTGGATTCGCGAACGGCTTGTTATCGTACAGATACAGCCAGCCTTTGATAATACGGTACAACATCCAGATGCTGACGGCCCACAGCACCGGAATGCCGATCACGACGAGCAGCAGCGACGCGCCGATCGCATAGCCGACGAGGCCCATCCAGAACGTGCGGATCTGCCACTGGAAGTGCGCTTCGTACGGTGTGCCGGCCACGTCCGGCCGCTTGATGTAGTTGACGATGACGGCAATCAGAATGGTCAGCCCGCCAGTGAGCCAGTGCACCGCATACAGCGCGTACAGCACGTGCGTGAGCGTGCGCAGGCTGCGCTCGCGCTCAGGCTCCATGGCGTTGCGATAGACCGGCGACGGATAGCTTCCTTGCGACTGTTCCATGCTCGCGTCCTCCGAAGGTGCGTTTACCGCAATATGGGTGCCCGCGCCCGCGACTTCAAGCGCAAGCGCCCGGTTACTGCCTCGTCACGACTGCCGGATTGCCACTCAGTCGCAGCGCAATCGCCGCTCAGTCGCCGTTCTGCTCGCGCTCGCGGCTCTTGCGCAGCGCTTTTTCCTCGATGCCCGACAGCCCTTCGCGGCGTTCGAGTTCAGCGAGCACGTCCGCCGGGCTCAGATCGAAATGCGACAGCATCACGAGGCAATGAAACCACAGGTCCGCGACCTCGCCGACCAGCGCCTTCGGCGCGCCGCCGTGGCGCGCGTCTTTCGCGGCCAGCACGACTTCGGTGGCTTCCTCGCCGATCTTCTTCAGCACCGCGTCGTCGCCCTTGTGAAACAGGCGCGACACGTACGAAATGTCCGGATCGCCGCCCTTGCGGCTGTCGATGACCGCCGCGAGACGCAGCAGCGTATCGTTCGTGGAAGCCGAAGCGGGCGACGGGTTTTGCGTGGATTGCGTCATTTGTAGATGTGTTCGGGGTCTTTCAGCACGGGATCGACGGCCTGCCAGTCGCCGTCCGCGACCGAGCCTTCGAATTTCTGGAAAAAGCACGAGTGGCGCCCGGTGTGGCACGCGATGCCCGACACCTGCTCCACCTTGAGCAGCACCACGTCTTCGTCGCAATCGAGCCGCACTTCATGCACGTGCTGCACGTGGCCGGACTCCTCGCCCTTGAACCACAGGCGCTGGCGCGAGCGCGAGAAATACACCGCGCGGCCCGTTTCGACCGTCTTCGCGAGAGCCTCGCGGTTCATCCACGCGAACATCAGCACGTCGTTCGTCGACGCTTCCTGCGCGATCACAGGCACGAGGCCGTTCGCGTCCCACTTGACCTTGTCGAGCCAGTTCACTGCCGAAGAATTCGTCACGTCACAACCTCACCGAAATGCCCTGGTCGGCCATGAAGCGCTTGGCCTCGCCGACCGTGTGTTCACCGTAGTGGAAGATGCTCGCGGCGAGCACCGCGTCCGCGTGGCCGTCCTTGATGCCGTCGGCGAGATGCTGCAGATTGCCGACGCCGCCCGAGGCGATCACCGGCACCGGCACCGCGTCCGACACCGCGCGCGTCAGCGCGAGGTCGAAGCCGCTCTTGGTGCCGTCGCGATCCATGCTGGTCAGCAGGATTTCGCCCGCGCCGAGTTCGGCCATTTTGCGCGCCCATTCGACCGCTTCGAGACCGGTCGCCTTGCGCCCGCCATGCGTGAACACTTCCCAGCGCGGCGGCTCGCCGTCGGCGGACACGCGCTTCGCGTCGATCGCGACGACGATGCACTGCGAGCCGTACTTGTCGGTGGCCTCTTTCACGAGTTGCGGATTCGCAACCGCCGACGAGTTCATGCTGATCTTGTCGGCCCCCGCGTTGAGCAGGCGCCGCACGTCCTCGACCGCGCGCACGCCGCCGCCGACCGTCAGCGGAATGAACACCTGCGAGGCGACCGCCTCGATGATCGGCAGAATCAGGTCGCGCTGATCCGAAGTCGCGGTGATGTCGAGGAACGTGAGTTCGTCGGCGCCCTGGTCGTCGTAACGGCGCGCGATTTCGACAGGGTCGCCGGCGTCGCGCAGTTCGACGAAGTTGACGCCCTTGACCACGCGGCCCGCGGTAACGTCGAGACAGGGAATGATGCGTTTAGCTAGAGCCATGATCGTGCAATTCTGCCAATACCGCTGATGAGGCCGCTCGCTCGTGGAGCAAGCGGCACGGTGCCGGCGCGACCTGTTGCGTCGCGCCGCGAGTGGAATGCCGGCAGGAAGCCGGCAAGGTTCCGGGTGCGGGGGCGTGCGACGCGCGCTGCCGGCACGCGCTTAGGCGTCGTCCGCTTCGCGCAGCTTGTCCGCGAGCGTTTGCGCCGCCGCGAAGTCGAGATCGCCCGAATAGATCGCGCGGCCGCAAATTACGCCTTCGATGCCCTCGCCTTCGACTTCGCACAGCGATTCGATGTCCGCGAGATTCGACAGGCCGCCGCTCGCGATCACTGGAATCTTCACCGCGCGCGCGAGGCGCACGGTCGCTTCGATGTTGATGCCTTGCAGCATGCCGTCGCGGCCGATGTCGGTGTAGATGATGGACTCGCAGCCGTAGTCCTCGAACTTGCGCGCGAGGTCGGCCACTTCGTGGCCGGTCAGCTTGCTCCAGCCGTCGGTGGCAACCTTGCCGTCCTTCGCGTCGAGCCCGACGATGATGTGGCCGCCGAACGCGGTGCACGCGTCCTGCAGAAAGCCCGGGTTCTTCACCGCCGCCGTGCCGATGATCACATACGACAGGCCGTCGTCGAGATAGCGCTCGATCGTGTTCAGGTCGCGAATGCCGCCGCCCAGTTGCACCGGAATCTCGCCGCCCACTTCCTCGATGATCGCCCGGATCGCATCGCCGTTCTTCGGCTTGCCGGCGAATGCACCATTCAGGTCGACCAGATGCAGACGACGCGCGCCGCGGTCGACCCAATGTCGGGCCATTGCCGCCGGTTCCTCGGAAAAAATCGTCGCCTGGTCCATATCGCCCTGTTTGAGGCGTACACACTGACCATCTTTCAGGTCGATGGCGGGAATCAGCAGCATAGCAATCGGGTGTTGTCTGGGAGTGGGTTGAAGGTCGGCGGCAGCGGCTGAATAGACAGCCCGCCGCAGCGCCGTTTCGCTAGTTTAGTACAACTCTTTCGGCGCTCCAGCGGGGCACCGGTCAGATACGGGACCGCGGCACCGCGCGCCCTGCGCGCGGCAACGGGATAAAGAAAGGCGTTCACGGGTTCCAGTGCACGAAGTTGCGATACACGCGCAAGCCCGCTTCGGCGCTCTTTTCAGGATGAAATTGGGTGGCGAAGATGTTATCCCGCGCTACCGCCGAGGTAAAGGGCACGCCGTAGACCGTCTCGCCCGACGTATGCGCGGAATTGTCCGGCACGACGTAGTAGCTGTGCACGAAGTAGAAGAACGCGTTGTCGGCGACGCCGTCCCACAGCGGATGCGGCTGCGCCTGGTGCACACGGTTCCAGCCCATCTGCGGGACCTTGAAGCGCGAGCCGTCGTCCTGCACCTGGCCTTCGAGTTCGAAGCGCACCACCTTGCCGGGCAGCAGCCCGAGCCCTCGCGTATCGCCCTCGGCGCTCCAGTCGAACAGCATCTGCTCGCCGACGCATACGCCCATCAGCGGCTTGCCGCGCGACGCCTCGACGACCGCTTCCTGCAGGCCGGACTCGCCGAGACTGCGCATGCAGTCGGGCATCGCGCCCTGGCCCGGCAGCACCACGCGGTCGGCCGCGCGAATCGCCTCGGAACGATCGACGATCGCCACGTCCGCTTCCGGCGCGGCCTTGCGCAATGCCTGGGCCACCGAGCGCAGGTTGCCCATTCCGTAATCCACAATCGCTATCGAAGTTTTCATTTCAAGTTTGGCCGCCCTGCCTTCAAGCGATCGGCGCGGCTGCGCGGCGTCGAACGACATACCGGCTCGCGCGCTCCTGCCCGATGAATCGCTTGAGGAAATCGCTCGAAGGTGAATGGCCTAAAGACGTTGGAGGCGATGAAACCTGTTAGAGGCTGCCCTTGGTCGACGGAATCTGCCCTGCGGCGCGTTCGTCGAGCTCGACGGCCATGCGCAGCGCGCGGCCGAATGCCTTGAACACCGTTTCGAGCTGATGATGCGCGTTGATGCCGCGCAGATTGTCGATGTGCAGCGTCACGCCGGCATGGTTCACGAAGCCGCGGAAGAATTCGATCGACAGATCGACGTCGAACGTGCCGATGCGCGCCCGCGTGAACGGCACATGAAATTCGAGGCCCGGACGGCCGGAAAAATCGATCACGACACGCGACAGCGCTTCGTCGAGCGGCACGTAGGAATGACCGTAGCGGCGGATGCCCTTGCGGTCGCCGATCGCCTTCGCGACGGCCTGACCCAATGTAATGCCGGTGTCTTCGACCGTATGGTGGTCGTCGATATGCAGGTCGCCATGCGCCTCGATCTCGAGGTCGAACAGACCGTGGCGGGCGATCTGGTCGAGCATGTGGTCCAGAAACGGCACGCCGGTGGCCAGCCTCTGCTGACCGGTGCCGTCCAGATTGATCTTCACACGGATCTGCGTTTCGCTGGTGTTGCGAACGACTTCCGCAAGGCGCATGGTAATTCCTCGAATCTCGCTAGAAAGCGCTAATGATGTGGGGTGGAAAAAAGGCGAGCCGGGCTGCCGATCAGCGCAGCACGAGCTTCAGTCCGGCGAGCAACTGGGCGTTTTCCTCGGGAGACCCGACGGTCAAACGCACGCAATTCGCCAGCAATGCATGCATTTTACTCACGTTTTTGATCAGAACCCGCGCCGTGAGCAGCGTTTCGAACAGCACGGACGCATCGGGCACGCGCACGAGCAGGAAGTTGCCCGCGCTCGGGAACACCTCGGCGCCCGGCAGCGCAGCTACCGCCTGCGCGAGTTTCGTGCGCTCTTCGCGCAATTGCGCGGCCTGCGCATCGAGCACACCGACGTGATCGAGCAGGAAACCGGCGGCGGCTTGCGTCAGCACGTTGATGTTGTACGGCGGGCGCACCTTGTCGAATTCGGTCAGCCACGCGGGCTTGCCGACCAGATAGCCGAGGCGGATACCCGCGAGACCGAGCTTCGACACCGTGCGCATCACGACGACGTTGTCGAACTGGTCGGCGCGCGGCAGCCAGCTTTTCTGCGCGAACGGCTGATACGCCTCGTCGATCACGACGAGGCTGCCCTGCGCCGCGGCGATGATGCGCTCCATGTCGGCGTCATCGAAAAGCGTGCCGGTCGGGTTGTTCGGATACGCGAGATAGACCACCGCCGGCTTATGCTCGGCAAGCGCCGCGAGCATCGCGTCGGTGTCGAGCGTGAAGTCGGGCTTGAGCGGCACGCCGACGAATTCGAGATTCGCCAGCTTCGCCGACATCTGATACATGACGAAACCGGGCACCGGCGCGAGCACCTTCGCGCCGGGCCGCGCGCACGCGACCGAGATGATGCTGATGATTTCATCCGAGCCGTTGCCGAGCAGCACATCGCAGCCGGCCGGCACGCCCATCACGTGACGGATGCGCTCGATCAGCGCTTCCGGGCGCGGTGCCGGATAGCGGTTCAGCGCGACGCCGGCGAGATGCGCGCCGAGATGCGCGGCCAGTTCCGGCGGCAGCGGAAACGGATTTTCCATGGCGTCGAGCTTGATGAAGCCGGTCGCGTCCGGAACCGGGTAGCTCGTCATTGCGAGCACGTCGCTGCGGATGAGGTCGTGAGGTGTCGTCATAGTTCGTGGCCCGGGCCGTGGGGAAATGCCGGCCCGGCATCGGCGGCGCAGGGCCGCGCTGGTTGGTCTCTATTGTCGTTATTGAACGCTTGAGTGCGGGCGATCCGTCGCTGAACGCGGCGGGTTGGCACCGGAAACAACGGGAGCATCGGCAAGGATCGCCGGGACTCGACAGCGGGCCCCGCTTCGTGCGGCTGCCGCCCTGCCTCTTGCCGTTGCTTCCGCGCCTGCCGCCTTGGGATCAGCTTTGCCGCGCGCCGCCGTTGTCTGTCATCCGCCTCAGCCGCGTTCGTTGTTGTTGTGCCGCATCCGGTATTCGGCGCTGCGCGCATGCGCTTGCAGGCCTTCGCCGTAGGCGAGTTCGGCGGCGATCTCGCCGAGCGTCTGCGCGCCTTCCGCGCTGACTTCGATCAGGCTCGAACGCTTGAAGAAATCATAAACGCCGAGCGGCGACGAGAACCGCGCGGTGCGCGAAGTCGGCAACACGTGGTTCGGCCCCGCGCAGTAGTCGCCGAGGCTCTCGCTCGTGTAGCGGCCAAGGAAGATCGCGCCCGCGTGGCGAATCTGCTGCGCCCATTGATGCGGCTCCAGCGCCGAGATTTCGAGGTGCTCGGGCGCGATATCGTTGGCGATCGCGCAGGCTTCGGCCATATCGCGCACCTTGATCAGCGCGCCGCGATTTTCGAGCGACGTGCGGATCACTTCGTGGCGCGGCATGGCCGGCAGCAGTTCGTCGATCGCTTCCTTCACACGCGCGATGAACGCGTCGTCCGGGCACAGCAGGATCGACTGCGCGAGTTCGTCGTGCTCGGCTTGCGAGAACAGGTCCATCGCGACCCAGCGCGGGTCCGTCGTACCGTCGCACAGCACGAGAATTTCCGAGGGCCCCGCGATCATGTCGATGCCGACCGTGCCGAACACGCGCCGCTTCGCCGAGGCGACGTACGCGTTGCCGGGGCCGCAGATCTTGTCGACCGCGGGCACCGTCTGCGTGCCGTACGCGAGCGCGCCGACCGCCTGCGCGCCGCCGATCGTGAACACGCGATCGACGCCGCCGAGCAGCGCTGCCGCCAGCACGAGCGGATTCTTCACGCCGTCCGGCGTCGGCACGACCATGACGATTTCGCGCACGCCGGCCACGCGGGCCGGAATCGCGTTCATCAGCACCGACGACGGATACGCCGCCTTGCCGCCCGGCACGTAGATGCCCGCGCGATCGAGCGGCGTAACCTTCTGGCCGAGCACCGTGCCGTCGGCCTCGGTGTACTGCCAGCTATGGCTGCCGCACTCGATCCTCTGCTTCTCGTGATAGCCGCGCACGCGCGCCGCCGCCGCTTCGAGCGACGCGCGCCGCTTCGGTTCGAGGCTTTCGAGCGCCGCTTCGAGCTCCGACATCGGCAGTTCGAGCGCGGCCACGCTCTGCGCATCGAGCCGGTCGAAACGGTTCGTGTACTCGAGCACCGCCTCGTCGCCGCGCGCCTTCACGTCGTTCAGAATCTGCGCGACCGAGCGCTCGATGGCGTCGTCTTCGCTCGCCTCGAACGCGAGCACCGCGTGCAGCGACTTCTGGAAGTCGGGCGCGGTGGAATCGAGTTTGCGAATCTTGGTAGACATACAGGTATCCGTTTCGGTAAGGCGCTCGGTCGCAGCGTAGTCAGAGTGCCGGGCAGAGTACCAGCGCCGGGTGCCGACGCTCAGGCCGCCGGGGCGCCGGCTTTCGACGATGCCTTGGCAAACGCGTCGAGAATCGGCCGCAATGCGGCGCGTTTGAGCTTCAGCGCCGCCTGGTTCACGACGAGGCGCGACGAAATCTGCATGATCTCTTCCACCTCGACAAGATTGTTCGCGCGCAGCGTATTGCCTGAGCTGACCAGGTCGACGATCGCGTCGGCGAGGCCGACCAGCGGCGCCAGTTCCATCGAACCGTACAGCTTGATCAGGTCGACGTGCACGCCCTTGGCAGCAAAATGCTCACGTGCGGTTTCCACGTACTTGGTCGCGACACGCAGACGCGCGCCCTGACGCACCACGCTCGCGTAATCGAAACCGGCCGCGACCGCGACCGACATGCGGCAACGCGCGATGTCGAGATCGATCGGCTGATACAGGCCGCTGCCGCCATGTTCGAGCAGCACGTCCTTGCCGGCCACGCCGAAGTCGGCCGCGCCGTACTCGACATAGGTCGGCACGTCGGTCGCGCGCACGATGATCACGCGCAGGTTCGCGTCGGTGGTCGGCAGGATCAGCTTGCGCGAGGTTTCCGGGTCTTCCGCGACTTCGATGCCGGCCGCCGCGAGCAACGGCAGCGTTTCCTCGAAGATACGCCCTTTCGACAACGCGAGCGTGAGCGGCGCGCTCACCGCCGGCGACGACGACGTTTGCGGCATCGAACTCATGCTGCGCTCCCGGACACGCGGCGCACCTTCGCGCCGATTGCGTTGAGCTTCGCTTCCATGCGGTCGTAGCCGCGATCGAGGTGATAGATGCGGTCGATCAGCGTCTCGCCCTCGGCGCGCAGCGCGGCGATCACGAGACTCGCGGACGCGCGCAGATCGGTCGCCATCACCTTCGCGCCGGACAGCTTCGCGACGCCGTTCACGAGTGCGGTGTTGCCGTCGATCGTGATGCTGGCGCCGAGGCGGTTCAGCTCCTGCACGTGCATGAAGCGGTTCTCGAAGATCGTCTCGACGACCTGCGAGGTGCCGTCGGCGATCGCGTTGAGCGCCATGAACTGCGCCTGCATGTCAGTCGGAAACGCCGGGTATTCGGACGTGCGGAACGTAACCGCGCTCGGGCGCCGGTCCATGCGCACGCGCATCCAGTCGTCACCTTCCTCGACCGTGACGCCCGCTTCGCGCAGCTTCTCGGTAACGGCTTCGAGCAGCAGCGGACGCATCTTGCGCAGCGTGACGTCGCCGCCGGCCGCCGCGACCGCGCACAGGAACGTGCCCGCTTCGATGCGGTCCGGAATCACCGCGTGCTGCGCGCCGTGCAGCTTGTCGACGCCCTGGATCACGAGACGGTCGGTGCCGATGCCCTCGATCTTCGCGCCCATCGCGACAAGCAGATGCGCGAGGTCGACCACTTCGGGTTCGCGCGCGGCATTCTCGATGACCGTCTCGCCTTCGGCGAGCACCGCCGCCATCAGCAGGTTCTCGGTGCCGGTCACGGTAATCATGTCGGTGACGATGCGCGCGCCCTTCAGACGCTTCGCACGCGCTTCGATGAAGCCATGCTCGATCGTGATCTCGGCGCCCATCGCCTGCAGGCCCTTGATGTGCTGGTCGACCGGCCGCGCGCCGATCGCGCAGCCGCCCGGCAGCGACACGCGCGCATGACCGAAGCGCGCGACGAGCGGACCGAGCACGAGGATCGACGCACGCATCGTCTTCACCATCTCGTACGGCGCGACGAGGTTGTCGACCTTCGACGCGTCGAGCGCCACGCGGCCCTCGCCCGCCTCGATACGCACGCCCATCTGGCCGAGCAGCTTGAGCATCGTGCGCACGTCCTGCAGATCGGGCACGTTCTCCAGATGCACCGGCTCGGCGCTCAGGAGACCCGCGCACAGGATCGGCAATGCCGCGTTCTTCGCCCCCGAGACGACAACTTCACCGGAGAGCGGGTGACCACCTTCAATGACGAGTTTATCCATGCCTGTCGGCTCCTGATCGGCCCGGTTCGCGCCCGGACCTGCCTTGACTGTGTTCGGCGCGCCGCTCGCGGCGTCGCGCCCTTCCTGTGTGATTCGCACTGAATTTCCAGATTACGCGTTCTGCCATTCGGCGGGCGTCAGCGTCTTCATGCTGAGCGCGTGGATTTCTTCGCGCATGCGGTCGCCGAGCGCCGCATACACGAGTTGATGGCGCTGGATCAGGCGCTTGCCTTCGAAGCTCGGCGAGACGATCGTCGCAAAGAAATGCTGACCGTCGCCTTGGACTTCGAGATGCTCGCACGCGAGCCCAGCCGCTATGTATTGCTTGACCTGTTCGGGAGTCGGCAACATGAGAGATGCTCCTCGTCAGTGGCGCAGCTTGTAGCCGGTGGCGAGCATGCGCATCGCCACGACCGCCAGCACCACGAAGAAACCGGCGACGATCGCAAGGCTCACGAGCGGGTCGATGTCCGACACGCCGAAAAAGCCATAGCGAAAGCCGTCGATCATGTAGAAAAACGGATTGAGCCGCGACACTTCGCGCCACACGGGCGGCAGCGTATGCGTCGAATAGAACACGCCCGAGAGGAACGTGAGCGGCATGATGAGGAAGTTCTGGAACGCGGCGAGCTGGTCGAACTTCTCGGCCCAGATGCCGGCGATCAGGCCCAGCGTGCCGAGAATCCCCGCGCCGAACATCGCGAACACGATGATGTAGAGCGGCGCGCTGAAGCTGAGCGGCACGAACCAGATCGTCACGATGAACACGCCGAAGCCGACGCACAGACCGCGCGCGACGGCGGCAAGCACGTAGGCCGCGAACATCTCGTAGTGCGACAGCGGCGGCAGCAGCACGAACACGAGGTTGCCGGTGATCTTCGACTGAATCAGCGAGGAAGAACTGTTCGCGAACGCGTTCTGCAGCACGCTCATCATCACGAGGCCCGGAATCAGGAAGCTCGTGTATTCGACACCGGGATAAACCTGCACGTGGCCGCGCAGCGCGTGGCCGAAGATGGTCAGATAAAGCAGCGCCGTGATGACCGGCGCGAGCACGGTCTGGAACGACACCTTCCAGAAACGCAGCAGTTCTTTGTAAAACAGCGTGCTGAATCCACTGTAGCCGCTCATGCGAGCCCCTCGATCACTTCCGGACCGTTCATCACCTGAACGAATACGTCTTCGAGGTCGGCCTTGCGGACCTCGATCTCTTCGAATGTACAACCGGCCGCGCGGCACTGCGCGAGGATGCGCTCGACGTCGTCGTAGCTCGCCAGACGCAGCAGATGCTGGCGGCCGTTGCCGCTGGTTGCGCTGCTTTCCGCTTCGAGCGGACGCAGCTCGGCGGGCAGCACGCCCTGTGCGAAGCGCACGAACAGCTGCATGCCGGCGAAGCGCTGCAGCAGCGTGCTCGTGCGATCGAGCGCGACGACCTCGCCGCGGCGCAGCATCGCGATGCGGTCGCACAGCGATTCGGCTTCTTCCAGATAGTGCGTGGTCAGCACGATCGTGTGACCCTCGCGATTCAGGCGCGAAATGAATTTCCACAGAGTCTGGCGCAATTCGACGTCGACACCCGCGGTCGGCTCGTCGAGCACGATGACGGGCGGACGGTGCACGAGCGCCTGGGCGACCAGCACACGCCGCTTCATGCCGCCGGACAGCGCGCGCATGTTGGCGTCGGCTTTCTCGGTGAGATCGAGATTGGCCATGATCTCGTCGATCCACGCGTCGTTGTTGCGCAGACCGTAGTAGCCGGACTGGATGCGCAAGGTTTCGCGCACGGTGAAGAACGGGTCGAACACGAGTTCCTGCGGCACCACGCCGAGCGCGCGGCGCGCGTCGCGGAAATCGCCGACGACATCGTGACCGCGCACCGCGATGCTGCCTTCGTCGGCGCGCGCGAGACCCGCGAGAATGCTGATGAGCGTCGTCTTGCCCGCGCCGTTCGGACCGAGCAGTCCGAAGAACTCGCCTTCTTCGACCGTGAGGCTGACGCCCTTGAGCGCCTGTAAGTCCTTGTAGCGCTTCTTGACGTTACGAATTTCTATGGCTGACATGACTATGGGCCGCGTGCGTGGCGGCGCCTGAAGTAGCCCCGACGGAGCGTGGGGGCGAGCAAATGCTGGAAGAAACGGAACCGGGGCCGATTCAGGGCCAATTCAGCGCCCCAAAAAACGTTTGATTATAGGGCAAAAAGCCCTAAGCCCGGCCCGACAGGAAGGATTGGAGACGACGCCAGTGGAGCGTCAATGTCGCGCCGACGCAACCGCGCCGGATGCGGCGGGAGCAAGAAGCGTGTCGACGCCGTAGGCGCGCGCGAGGCTGGCGAGACCCGCCGGCAGATTGACGATTTCAAACTTGAGGCCGCGCGCCGCGCTCGCGCGCACCCACGCGAGCAGCACGGCGAGTGCCGCCGAATCGAACTGCGTGAGCGGCGCGCAATCGACGCCGCCCGCGCCCGCCGCGATGCGTTGCAGACCCGCCGCGAGCGCGGCCTTCGCACTCGCGTGGGTCAGCGTCGCGCCGCACTCGAAGCGGTTCGCGACCGGACTCAGCACTTCGCTCACGACTGCTTGCCTGAGGCGAGTTGCTGGTTGCGCTGCGTGAGGAACTGGATCAGCCCGTCCACGCCCTTCTGCTGGATCTGCTCGTTGAACTGCTGCTGATACGCCTGGATCAGCCATGCGCCGAGCACGTTGATGTCATACACGCGCCAGCCTTGCGGCGTCTTGTACAGGCGGTAGTCGAGCTCGATCGGCTGGCCGTTGTTCATCACGACCGAGCGCACCACCGTATCGGTGTCGTCCGGGTTCATGCGGAACGGCTTGTACTGGATCTGCTGGTCCTTCACCTGCGCGAGCGCGCCCGAGTAGGTGCGGATCAGCAGCATCTTGAACTGCTCGACCACCTGGTTCTGCTGCTCGGGCGTCGCGGTGCGCCAGTTGCGGCCCATCGCGAGCTGCGTAGTGCGGCGAAAATCGGTGTACGGCAGGATCTTTTCGTTGACGAGCGCCGTGATGTGCGAGATGTCGCCCTGCTGGATCGACTTGTCGTTGCGCACCGCGTCGACCACCTGCTGGGTCACGGTCTTGATCAGCGTATCCGGCGCGCTGGTGTCGGCGGTTTGTGCCGATGCGCCTGCGCTGACGAACGAAAACAACGCGGCAAACAGGGGAATCAGGAAGAATTTTTTCATATCGAGCCTTACCTCAAAAATAGTGCAACGGTTTGAGCCGACCTTACCACGCGAGTTCGACAGCAATCCATGCGCAAACTGCGAGAGTCGTATCGATCTGTTACCGGCGCGCGCTCAATGCAGCTTGAAGGACGGGAAGTTGAAACGCGTGGGCGGCACCAGTTGACCCGCCGGAATCTGCGTTTCGGGACCGCCGTTCACATCGAGCGGCGGAGTGGCGGTGCCCGAGGCCGCCTCGGGCGCCGACGCGCCCTGCGCAGTCGCAGCCACGCCCGATGCCGGCGCCGCCTTGGCGGCAACACCTTGCGTGCCCGCGGCGGCGCCTGCCGCACCGGCCGCGCCCGTCTCGCCTTCGTCGTACTTCGGCAGCGGCGCTTCCTCGTCATAGCTCGGCAGGTCCTGCGGGCGCCGGCGGTTGTCCGACAGCAGATACTGACGGCGCTGCAGATACGCGTTGCGCACGAACGAGTATTTGTCGAGCGCCGCGCCTTCCAGCAGGTTGCTCGCGCCGAGCAGGTTCGCACGCGTATTGACGATGTTCAGGCCCCACAGGGCCCAGCTCAGGCCCGACGGACTGACGTAGCTGATCGGGTTCACGTAGTAGTTGCCGATCGAGCCGACCGCGTCGCGCACCGTGCTCGGGCCGAACAGCGGCAGCACGAGATACGGGCCCGCCGGCACGCCGTAGTGGCCGAGCGTCAGACCGAGGTCGTTGTCGTGCTTGGGCAGCTTCGCAAGCGTCGCGACGTCGAACAGGCCGCCGACACCGAACACCGTATTGATTACGATGCGCATGATGTCCGACACGCCGTCGGCGATGCGCAACTGCAGCAGGTTGTTCGCCGCGATGTAGACGTCGCCGATATTCGAGAAGAAGTTCGTCACGCTGTCGCGCACCGGCTGCGGCGTCGCCCAGACATAGCCCTGCGCGACCGGCTTCAGCGCGTACTGGTCGATCTTGTCGTTGACGGTGAACACCGTGCGGTTCAGGCCTTCGAACGGATCGCCCTTGGTCGGCGTCTGCACGGTCGTGCAGCCGGTGACGAGCGCCGCGGCCACCGCCACCTTGCCTAACTGGAAGACGCGCACGCGCGCCGAACGTGTGGTTTGCATTCTTGTTCTCCTTATTGGCTGGCGGCGCCAGCAGCAGGCGCCGCCGGCGCATTCGCCCCGCCCGCGGGCTTCGAGGCGCCGGAATCCGCCGCCTTGCTGTAGAGGAACTGGCCGATCAGGTTTTCGAGCACGATCGCCGATTGCGTCATCGAGATCGTATCGCCAGCCTTCAGCATTTCCGTGTCGCCGCCCGGTTCGAGCCCGATGTACTGCTCGCCGAGCAGGCCCGAAGTCAGTATCTTCGCCGAAGTATCTTTCGGAAACTGGTATTGCTTGTCGATATCGATCGTGACGAGCGCCTGGTAGGCATTGCTGTCGAAGCCGATCGAGGCGACCCGGCCGACCGTCACGCCGGCGCTCTTCACCGGCGCGCGCGCCTTCAGCCCGCCGATGTTGTCGAACTTGAGTTTGACCGGATACGTTGCCTGGAACGACAACGAGCTCATGTTGCCGGCCTTCAGCGCGAGAAACAGCAGCGCCACGAAACCCAGCACCACGAACAGGCCGACCCAGAAGTCGAGAGCAGTCTTTTTCATCGTCATCCCAAAGTGAATCCGCCACGCCATCGGCACCCCGTCGCGCGCGGCGCACGATGCGCCGCCGGTAGCCGGTGTGCGGCGCGGTCTTTAGCTGAACATCAGTGCGGTCAGCAGAAAATCGAGCCCGAGCACCGCGAGCGACGCGTACACGACCGTGCGGGTCGTCGCGCGCGACACGCCTTCCGGCGTCGGCTTCGCTTCGTAGCCCTGAAACAGCGCGACGAACGTCACCGCAAGGCCGAACACCACGCTCTTGACAACCCCGGCGCCGACATCGCGCCACACGTCGACGCCCCCCTGCATCTGCGACCAGAACGCGCCGGCATCGACGCCGATCAGCAGCACGCCCACCACGTAACCGCCCAGAATACCGACCGCGCTGAAAATCGCGGCGAGGATCGGCATCGAGATAATGCCCGCCCACAGGCGCGGCGCGACCACGACCTTGACCGGATCGACGGCCATCATTTCCATCGCGGTCAGCTGCTCGCCCGCCTTCATGAGGCCGATCTCGGCCGTGAGCGAAGTGCCCGCGCGGCCCGCGAACAGCAGCGCCGTGACCACCGGCCCGAGTTCGCGCACGAGCGACAGCGCGACGAGCAAGCCGAGCGCCTGCTCGGAGCCATAGCGGTTGAGCGTGTAGTAGCCCTGCAGGCCGAGCACGAAGCCGACGAAGAGCCCCGACACGGCGATGATCACGAGCGAATAATTACCGACGAAGTGGATCTGCTTCGTGACAAGACGCGGCCGGCGCAGCAGCGGGAAAAACTCGAGCACGAGGCGCAGGAAGAAGCGCGTCGCGTAACCGGCCGTGCCGAGCCCGCTGATCACCGAGCGACCGAGCGCACTGATCATGACTGGCCTCCGCCGATGCCGAAGTCCGCCGCGAGCGGCGTCTGGGCCGGATAGTGGAATTTGAACGGGCCGTCCGGCGCGCCGTCGATGAACTGCCGCACGGTCGGATCGGTCGAGGCGCGCAGTTCGTCCGGGGTGCCCTCGGCGAGCACCCCGCCGTTGGCGAGAAAGTAGACGTAATCCGCGATGGCGAACGATTCGGGCACGTCGTGCGTGACGAGAATCGAGGTGGCGCCGAGCGCCTGATTGAGCGTGCGGATCAGGTTCGCGGTGATGCCGAGCGAGATCGGATCGAGGCCGGCGAACGGCTCGTCGTACATCATCAGTTCGGGGTCGAGCGCGATGGCGCGCGCGAGCGCCACGCGGCGCGCCATGCCGCCCGAAATCTCCGAGGGCAGCAGATCGCGCGCGCCGCGCAAGCCCACCGCGTTGAGCTTCATCAGCACGAGGTCGCGCAGCAGTTCTTCGGGGAGATCGGTGTGCTCGCGCAGCGAGAAGGCAACGTTTTCGAACACCGACATGTCGGTAAACAACGCGCCGAACTGGAACAGCATGCCCATTTTGCGGCGCAGCGCGTAAAGGCCTTCGCGCGTCTGCCGGCCGAGGTCCTGGCCGTGGAACAGCACCTCGCCGCGCTGCGCGCGCACGAGGCCGCCGATCAGGCGCAGCACCGTGGTCTTGCCGCAACCGGAGCCGCCCATGACCGCGACGACCTGCCCGCGACGGAAGCGCAGGTTCAGATTCGACAGGACGAGCCGGTCGCCGTAACCGAAGTCGACGTCGCGCAGTTCGAGTAGGGGCTCGCGGGAGGAAGGCACCAAGCTGACAATCCTTTTACACGGAAGGCCGAATTATAGGGCCATCATGCAAAAGCTGCCGTGAGGTGCCCCGTCCATTGACTATGCCTGAGGATTATTGCGTAAACACGTGTTGCAACGCAGAAACCGCGGCAGCCGGATCGGCCGCATCGGTCACTGCGCGCACCACCGCGGCGCAGCCGACGCCGGTTGCCAGCACGTCGGGCAGCACCTGCAGATCGATCCCGCCGATCGCGACGAGCGGCACCACGCCGTCGAGCAGCCGCACGTAGCGTGCCAAACGCCGCAAGCCCTGCGGCGCGGTCGGCACCACCTTGGTCGCGGTCGGAAACACCGCGCCCAGTGCAATGTAACTCGGACGGAAGTGCAGCGCCTTCAGCGTCTCATAAAAACCGTGCGTCGACAGACCAAGCCGGACGCCAGCCGCCGCAATCGCGGACAGATCAGCGGTATGCACGTCTTCCTGGCCGAGATGCACGCCGTACGCACCGGCCTCGATGGCGGCCTGCCAGTGATCGTTGATGAACACCTGGGCGTCGTGCGCGCGTCCCACCGCCACGCTGCGGGCGATTTCGCGCTTCAGTTCGTCGGCGGGTTCGGCCGACTTGCGGCGCAACTGCACGGTCTTCACGCCGAGGCCGACCACCCGCTCGACCCAGTCCGCGGTCGGCAGCACCGGGTACAGGCCGAGCTTGTGCGGGCAGCGCGGAAACGGCTGCGCCGGCGCGGCCGGCAAGCCGGTCAGGCGCGGAAAGCGCGCGAGGTCGGATGGGAATGCGTCGGCGGCGCGGGTCTCGTCACGAGCTTCGTCACGGGTTTCGTCACGGTCGCGCCAGGCGAGCGCGAGCACGAGCGCGTCGTGCGGATCGAAACCGCAGTCGAGGAACGCAGCGAGCGCGACAATCCAGTCGTCCGCCAGATGGCCTTCGAGGCCGTACTTCTCGCCGCCCAGATGCAGCGTCGCGCGGTTTTCCGCGGTGACGATCACGCCCGCGCCCTGCGTGAGCCAGCGCGCCATCTGCTCGCCGTGCCGTTGCGCGTCGGCAAGCACGATCAGGTCGCCGCCGTTCGGCGCATCGGGCGCGGTCAGGCAGATGCGCCACGGCGCGTGCGTCGGCGGCCAGTCGCCGAGACGCGCGCGGATGCGCTCGGCGGCTTCGACCAGTTCGTCGGCGGGCGGCCAGAACAGATCGCGGTCCTTCAACGTCAAGGACTGTGTCATGCGGCACTCCCATCCTGATGCCAGAACGGCATGCCGACCACCGGCGTGCTCGCGTGCGCGCTTTCGCGCTCGGCCATCGGCCCCGCGAGATACGCCTGCCGGCCCGCCTCGACGCCGAGCGCGAACGCGCGCGCCATCGCGTCGGGGTGCGTCGCCTGCGACACGGCCGTGTTCAGCAGCACGCCGTCGAAGCCCCACTCCATCACCTGAGCCGCGTGCGACGGCACGCCGAGCCCGGCATCGACGATCAGCGGCACGTCCGGCAACCGCTCGCGCAGCACGCGTAGCCCGTACGGATTGATCACGCCCTTGCCGGTGCCGATCGGCGCGCCCCACGGCATCAGCGCCTCGCAACCGGCGTCGAGCAGACGGCGGCCGATCACGAGGTCTTCGGTGCAGTACGGCAGCACCTTGAAGCCGTCCTTGACGAGCCGCGCGGCGGCCTCGATCAGGCCCACCGGGTCGGGCTGCAGCGTGTAGTCGTCGCCGATCAGTTCGAGCTTGATCCAGTCGGTTTCGAAGATTTCGCGCGCCATGTGCGCGGTCGTGACCACTTCGCCGACCGTCAGGCAGCCCGCCGTGTTCGGCAGCAGCGGCACGGCGTGGCGCTTGAGCAGATCGAAGAAGCCGGCTTCGGCGCCGCCCTCGTTCATCTGCCGGCGCAGCGCGACGGTGACCATGCCGGGCCGCGCCGCGTCGATCGAATCGGACAGCGATTGCAGCGACGGATAGCGCGAGGTGCCAAGCAGCACGCGGCTCGCGAAAGTTTGGCCGTATAGCGTGAGGGCGTCGGCGGTCTGATGGGAGGTCATGTGCGTCATCCTGGTTTGCCGCTGCGACGTTGCGCAACGGCCTTGCGGCAAGGGGTTTCCGGCGCTCGTTTGCGGCAACGGGCCCGGTAATGAATCGGCGGCAGGCCGGCGCGCCGGCGCTCAGCCGCCCGCGACCGGTTGCACGACGTCGAGCCGGTCGCCGGCTTGCAGCGCGCGCGCCGCATGCTGGGTGCGCGCGACGAAATCGCCGTTGAGCGCGACCGCGAACGGCGGACGCGCGCCATAGGCAGCGAGCGCATCGGCGACAGTCGAGCCCTCGGGCAGCGACAACGGCTTCTGATTGATATGAATGTCCATGGTGCTCGAATACGGTTCAATCGATGGCGAAAACGGCCCGATGCGCGGCGCGGCGGCCGCGGCGCTCAGGCCGGCTCCCGCATGAAATCCTGCTGGAAAAGCTCGCTCCAGCGTGCCTCGCGCCGCCAGCCGGCGAACGCGTCGGGGTCGCCGATGCGGCCGTCGAGCAAGGCGCTCGCGAAGCGCACGGCTTCGTCGGCGACTTCGGGCGCGATCATATAGCCGTGCCGGTACAGGCCGTTCACGCGCAGCGTGCGCGCGCCGTCCCACAGCAGCGCCGGACGATGATCGGGCAAGGTCGGGCGGCACTGCGAGTTGAGTTCGAGAATGCGCGCCTCGCCGAAACCCGGATGCACCGAAAACGCCGCGCTCAGCAGTTCGAGCGCCGAGCGCACGCTGACGGGCGACATGTCCTCGCCTTCGACCTCGGTCGCGCCGATCACATAGAGGCCGTTCTGCTTCGGCGCGATATAGAGCGGATAGCGCGGATGCAGCAGCCGCACCGGACGCGTCAACTGCAAACCCGGCGCATGCACGCGCGCGACTTCGCCGCGGATGCCGCGCAGCGTCGGCAGCACCGGCTTCGCGCCGAGACCACGGCAGTCGATCGTGATGCCGGCTTCGGGCAGCGCAGCCTCGTCGACGGGCGTATTCCAGTGGGTCTGCACGCCGCGTTCGGCGAGACCGGCGGCGAGCGCGGCCAGCACCTGGCGGTTATCGAGCTGGCCTTCGCGCGGCAGCAGCCAGCCCTGGTTGAAGCGGCCGGCCAGCGCGGGCTCGGCGGCGCCGAGCTGGGCGCCGGCCAGCGCGACGAAGCCGCCGTCGAGCAGTTCGGCCGGCGCATTCG